>NZ_LWFZ01000910.1:0-774 GCF_001635225.1 Oleiphilus sp. HI0086 | reverse complement strand
CGTCAGATACTTGATATCAATCCTGATATCGTTCACTTCACTGGACTACAACTATCAGGGTTTCATATGGCTGTAGCTTGCCACCTAGCGGGAGTGCATAAAACAGTAGTGACTATTCGAGGCTCTTCAACCGATGCGATTGAGTTTTCACCTATAAAACGTTTTATGCTTGCAAAGGTACTAGAGCCTTTCACTCTTGCATTATCAAAGAAAATTATTGGTGTGAGTGACTTTGTGACTACTTCGAAAGTCGCAAATGTGTTTTCTAAAAAGGTTTTTGGCACAATTTATAATTTTCCCCCACTGAAGAAAATTTCTAGTTCTAGCAAAGTTGTAACACGAGATGACTTAGGTTTTTCAGGCGAAGATATCATTGTTGTTACTGTGGGAAGAGTGAACCGGGAAAAAGGGTTGCATATTTTGGAGTCAGCAATTTTAAATATTGGTATCCGCAATAACATAAAATTTATAATAGTCGGAGAGGGGGACTATCTTTCCCAGATGAAGACTAATTTGTCTGAGCAAATTGCAGAAGGTCAGGTTAAATTTTTAGGACATCGTGATGATATTTTTGATATTAATAGGCTCTCAGATATTTTTGTGCTTCCTACTCTACATGAAACCCTGTCAAATGCACTATTAGAAGCTTCTTGTGCGCCCTTACCTTTGATAGCCTCCAATACTGGAGGAGTGCCGGAAATAGTTCAAACAGGGTTCAACGGAGTTTTGGTAGAGCCTGGCGACGCTGAGGGGTTGGCGAAGGCGATACTGTCT
>NZ_LWFZ01000909.1:0-990 GCF_001635225.1 Oleiphilus sp. HI0086 | reverse complement strand
AAAGCAAGTTGAGAACAACAACGCCACCAACGATTAAACCCATGCCAACATACCCCCAAAGGTCAAGTTTTTGCCCGTGCATGAACCATGCGATTAGAGTTACTAAAACTATGCCAAGCCCTGACCAAACTGCATATGCAATACCAACAGGGATTGATTTCAGAGTAAGTGAAAGTAAATAGAAAGCAGCGCCATAGCCAATAATAACAAGCAGCGATGGGGCGATTTTAGTAAAACCTTCACTAGACTTAAGACTGGATGTTGCAATTACTTCACAAATAATAGCAGCGGATAAGAATAACCAGTTTTTCACAGTTTTCTCCAATGTATATATTTTTCGAAAGATTAAACTAACCCTTTAAAAATGAACAGTCTTGTTCTTTTGGAGAGGCTGTGAGCACATGGGGCATCTAACGCCCAGCTAAACGGAGGAGTAACAATGGCGGCATTTTTGGAACAAAAATGATGCGATTGTTACGGAGTCCGTTTGAGCTGTTGGTTATGTGCATTTTTTCTTTGTTACTTTGATGTCAGTATAAGTATTCATGCAGCTAATACGCTGTTCAGTTTCACTTAGCTCTATTGAAGGCGGAATATCAAAGTGCAATCGTAAAGCTTCGAAGTTGATATCCTTGACCAAGTGACAAAAGTATCCCGTTCTGTTTACACCCCAAATATATTCGTTGGCAGACTTATTTCCTGAGCTAAGCAAAAACTCTACAACGAGGTTAAGATGGCTATAATCAGGTTCTCCTTTCTTAGGATACTCCAATATTTTTACTTTGCTCATTGCAAGAATTCCATTCATTAATACACATAACGCCGCCAGCAACGGCGAGCGAAGCGAGTCCAGCCCACGGCCCTTTGTGGGCGATGTTGGCTGGCCTGGTTATATTTTTCTTTCAATGATGAACCCTGACTCGTCACCACAATGAATATAAATTTCACCGTCACCTTGTAAAGGAGTAGGAAATTCAATTTTACCCCGAC
>NZ_LWFZ01000908.1:0-1333 GCF_001635225.1 Oleiphilus sp. HI0086 | reverse complement strand
CCCTACTGATTCATTTAGTTGGGGAACCTGGAGGTTCAAATTTCGTTCTGAATCTGGTGGGTGTAGTGTCTGCCGTAGCGCTTGTGCTAAATACTTTATACCGAAACCGGAATACGCCGTTTATGTCGGAAGTTTGGTATGTCTGGCAGCTTAAACAAGAGCTCAATGCAATTTACCGAAAATCAAAAGCCTTAAACCAAGCGTTGGAACAGAACAATCACCAAGCGTTTATCATCAAATATTATCACTTGAAAGCTTCTATTCAGGTATATGAGCTGGATGACAATACGCTCACTATCAATCAGCTAAAAACTGACTTACGCGAACTGGAAGAAAAAATACAAAGCTTGGGTTTGAGCGTGAGCATCGAAGATTATCAGTCAGATTTACTGAAGACGCTTTGAACGAAGGGGCGGTGGTCTCCAAATCTGTAGGCAGAGCCTTCCACGGCTCGCAGGCGGGTTAGCACGAGGTTGATCGTGCGAAAGTCAACGAGTCAGAGTAAATAACAACCCAACTAAAATTCGAATATCCAGCCCGAATAAATACCTTTTAACCTAAACAACCTAGTTTGCCCATTTTTGCCAAAGCCTTCTAAGTATTTGTTTTTTAGTCTGTAGTTTCGCCACAAGAAGGTGGCGTGTTGTAGCACTAAAGGAACAATAAGAAGTACCCAAAACAAACATAAAAACGGGGAAATTATGAAACCTAAATCTTTCTTTAATACTCATCCACTCAAGGTCATGACACTAGGCCTGACGCTTGCCTGTTCTGATATCGCATTAGCGGCTGGAGAGGAATTTCTAGACTATGGCCTGCACTGGGCTAGGGTGCAAAATGGCGCAGAGAATCAGGTCAAAGCAATTGAGGCTGATGGCACGATTAACGAAACCATTAGTAATTACTATGACGACTCGAAGCCAACGGTTATTTATTTCCATGGCTGGCAGAATGGCTCTTCGCAAGATGGCTATGACCGCGAAGACTTTACCTTCGCCAACAATGGCAACTCACTCTCGCATAAATCCTGGAAGCAAAGGGGTTGGAACGTTGGCGTATTTTACTGGAACCAGTTTGCCGATGAAGCTGAAGTCAAAGATGCAGAAGCCAAAATGTGGAGTGCTAATGGCCCAAAAGGTATGCGTTATCGGCTAGATGACGGTAGTTACAGCACGTCACAGGCACCGAACAAGTCGGTCGGTGAAATCGCTTTTGAGCAAATCACAGCAGTACTGGCTAACAATAACAAAAACCTGAGATTTGCAGGCCACTCTTTGGGGAACCAATTAGCTGTTTATGTGGCCAAGCAGATTAATGATGGGATTAATGAGGG
>NZ_LWFZ01000907.1:0-6691 GCF_001635225.1 Oleiphilus sp. HI0086 | reverse complement strand
GAACGAAGACAAGCGTGTGGTATTTGTACTTCCCTATCTTGATCACTTTTCAATAATCGGAACCACCGATAAAGAATACCAAGGAAAGCCAGAAGACGTAGCAATTGAAGAGTGGGAAGTTGATTACCTGATTAAGGTATACAATCAACATTTCAAACGTTCGATTTCTCGTGAAGATATCCAGTCTACCTATTCTGGCGTCCGTCCACTGTGTGATGATGAATCAAACGACCCCTCAGCAATCACCCGTGATTACACGCTAGAACTCCATCAGGAAAGTGAAAGCAACGCCCTGCTTTCAATCTATGGCGGCAAAATCACCACTTACAGAAAGCTTTCAGAAGCGGTTCTAAACAAGCTGTCGCCATTTATTAAGGAGCTTGGTAAACCTTGGACTGCAGATGAACCGATGCCCGGAGTTCAGTTCGTTGGTCAAACAAGAGAGCAGATAGAACAAGCTATTAACAAGAAAGCGCCATGGCTAACTCATACTCTCGTACAACGCTACCTCAAATCATATGGCACCCTTTGCTTTAGCTTTCTAGCGAACAAACAAGGCATGAGCGATATGGGAGAATACTTTGGTGCCGACTTATTCTCTGCAGAAGTCGACTACCTGATTGAACACGAATGGGCACGCTCAGCTGAAGATATTCTCTGGCGCCGCAGCAAACTCGGTTTGTTTTTGAATGAAGAGGAAATTTCGAAGCTTAAACTGTATTTTGAGGGGCGTTTTTCTGGGCTCGCATCAAAAAAGCCAGCCAAAGCGGCGACTGAAGTCGCTGCTTAGGCATTCACCCTAAGCTCGTGGTAGAGGCATCAATGCTTCGATTGCGGGCTATGATCATTAGCGAGGGGCGGAACCCTCTGCTTACGAGCGGGGGTTAGTATCGTATTTCTGGGATAGCGACCATACTTGTAGGCAGAGGCCTCCGTGCCTCGCTGGCGGGTTAGCACGAGTTCGATCATTAGCGAATGGGCGGAACCCTCTGCCTATGGATAGCAAATAAATTTGGGCTAGCCTGGGAATAACTCTATTGGATAGCTAATCGTTGCCTGATCGACACCTGACTTCTGTCCGAAGTTGACTAAGCGCAGACGCTTACAAATTTTGCTTTCCAGTCTTGGCTCATTCAGTGTTGACTCTACTGCCGAACAGCTAGAGACCTGACCACTTGGCTCAACGACTAGCTGTGCAGTAAAGGCTCCTTGCAGTGAAGGCTTCTTACGCAGTGCGCGATTATAAATACTGTTAATCGCAGATTTATTGGCGTCCATGGTGCGACGAATATCTTCACGAGTACGCTGAGCAACCATGCGCTTCGCATCCAGTTCTGCCAGTTCAAGCGCGGTTTGAATTTCTTCAGCTTTTTCTACTTCCGTCATCTCTCTTGAGGCCAATTCCATTCTCTGTGTTTCTTGCGTCAACTTGGTTTCATCAATGCCTGCACTGCGTGAAGTTTTCGCTCTTGAGGCGAGCTTATCTTCAACTTTACGAGCAATAGGTTTTGCCGAAATCGTTTTGGGCGTATCGAGTTTAACGCTATCAGCTAAGCTACTTAGTGCAGACAACTGATTACTCATCGCTAGCAAACCAGATGTTTTGGCTTTCTCTCGTGCCAACTGAATATCTTTTGCTTTCGGCTTAATTTTTGGCTTGGGCTTTTTCGCTATTTGAGCCTTAGGTTTTGGTTTCGGTTTTGGCTTCTCAGCAACTTTCTTCTCAGGCTCAACCTTCTTAATCTCTTTCTTAATCTCTTTTTTAAGGACAGGTTTAGGCTTTTCTTTTTTCTTAAGTATGACCTTTGCTAGTTGAGGAGGCAGGGCTTCCAGCTCTTCCCTATCTTGCTCAGGTAAATCCACCCACGAGACATAAACAGCGATTGCCAAAAATACAGGAATAACCGCTGCGGTAATCTTCCCTAAGCGTTCACTCTCACCTGCTTCGGCATTCCAGGCTGGCCCTAATTGATTAAACGCCATGATTAAGCCTCCTGCTCAACATGCTTATTAACCGCAAGTGAAATGCTGGCATAACCAGAATCCACACAGGTTGTCATAATTTTCTTTAACAGCTCATATGGCAACTCTCGATCGGCAACGATAGTGATTGGACGCCCTTCTGGCGCGACTGCGCTGTTAGACTTTGAAGCCTGATAGTCTAACTCAGCCTTAAGCAGAGGTTCTACCTCTCCTTGAAATTCACGAAGCTCGGCGACTTTAACGATCGCTCGGCCACCGACAAGAATATCGTCGTGAGTCACGGCTAATGCCAGCGCATCTTTTGGCATTTGATCAGCATTAGAAACCGGAAGCTTGACCATATTGTTCTGGTTCAATACTTGTACATCACTTGAGGAATTTACCATCAAGAAAAACACAAGAATCGTAAAGATGTCCATCAAGGATACCAGGTTTAACTTACCCTGATTCTTACTACGGCGTTGGTGACGCTGGATACGCTTGGCTTTTGCTGATGTTTTCATGATCTAACCTTCCCATCAGTTAATTCGGTCTTGGCATCCGCAACACTTTCGTTTGCATCAACAACTTCCGGCGCATCGGCTATCGACACTTCCGGGAATAACTCGGCATTCACTACACTTCCCGCAACAACGGTACGGTAAGATCGCACCTTATCCATCACAGACACCAAGGTCTGATAGGAAGTGTCTTTTCGTGCCATGACAGTAATATCTTTCTTTTCCGGAATACGCGATTTCAGCTCCTGCATCACTTGCCCTAACATCGCAAAGTCGTAAGCCCCAGTACTTACGGCCGCGTTGTCAGAGCTATTATTTGCAACTGAATTCCGCTTTAAACTATCTATTTGCTTAATCACACCGCCTTTATTGTCGGCAACCACCAACTTATCTTCCAGAATCATTACCTGTAACTGCAATGACTCATCATCCTGAGCTGAGCTTTGGTCTTGAGTTGGAAAGTTCAACTCAAGTACACTCGTATGAGCAAAGATCATATTGATCAGCAAGATTGGTACAAGCACGATCATTAAATTCATAAATGCCGTGATATCCAGATCTGCTTCACTTCGTAAGCGTCGATGTTTGCGTTTCATAGTCGAGTCTGCCTATTTCGCTAAGGATTGATCAATAAAGTTGGTTTACAAAGACCAACTAAACAGCGGCTGCCGCATTAAGCCCTGAGTCAGCACTTGGCGACTGTGTAGCCTTAGCAGGTGCTGGAACCGAAGCTGATCGGTCACTTAATAAGTTCATCACTTTAATGCCCGCCATTTCAAAACTATCGACAATCTCGTTAGTCTTTGTTTGAAGTACTGAGTGAACGAGTAATAAAGGAATCGCCGCAATCAAACCGAATGCAGTCGTGTTCATCGCTACTGAAATACTTTGTGATAGCAAGCTAGCTTTTTGTGCAGGATCGGCCGAGGCAACCGCTGTAAATGCAGCGATCAAACCAATGATCGTGCCCAACAAGCCGAGCAAGGTTGAAACGTTAGCTAAAGTCGCTAGATATTGCGTACGTTTTTCTAAACGCGGCATCGTTTCCAGCAAGCCTTCTTCCATCGCATATTCAATTTCTTCACGTGGCTGTCTGCGGCCTAATCGAACCAGACCCGCACCGATCATATTCGACATGGCGGTCTTAGACGAAGAAGCAAACTTTACAGCCGACTTAAAGTCCTTCCCGCTAATCATACGGTGAAGCTTATTAAAGTCCTGGCGGTTATTACGCTTAGCGACACTCAGGTAAACATAGCGTTCAATTGCAATCACCAAACCAACTACCAAAATGATTGAAATCGGATACATGAAGAATCCGCCTTCCTGAAAAAATCGAATTATTGTCTCGATCATAACAATTTACTCCTGGGGGTTTTCTTTGCTTTATGCCTTGTAGGCCATTTAAAATTTATACAATCATCAAGTGCACTTCGCTGACGATTGCAAACAATTGTGAAAATTGTAGATTGAAAAGAGAGAAAAGACGGTTAGATCACGAAAGGATTTGTTGCGAATTGTGTTCATGTTCTTCCATGCACATACTTTGTGTGACTCCTGTCATAGTTTGACGCCATATAGGCCAATATACCTTCTTTTAGCTTACAAGAACCTGTCTAAGTGATGAATCCTACTTTGGTATTGCGGGCACAGTAGTCGCTTTTACATTCTGTTTGCTGAAGGCTTCATGGTAACTTTGCATTCTCAGAAAGCTGGCCCGGTCAAGCGGCTGAATAGGACGTGACGATGCCAAGGTCTGCTCAGGTTCATCAAGAGAGTAAACCTTTGCTGGCTGCCAAGGAACCAAATACAAAACGGTAGGAAGCTCTTGGTTCCCTCGAATAGTCGCCCCTTCGATTGCGATCACAGTTCCTTCTGCCGCCACAACTTGCGTTAAAATAAGACAAGTCAGTAGCATTAAACATTGAGTTAATTTCATATCCTACAACTCCTTATTGTCTATTTTTGATATCAAAGATCCAGTCTTTTACCTGAGGGTCTGGCTCATCAAGTAAAGACTGATATTGCTCGTATAAAGGCAAAGCGTCCGCAAACTGCCCACGATATAAATCCAACAAGATACCCAAGTTTCTAATGGCTGTTATATCTTCAGGGTTCTGATCCAAAGCCTGGCGATAATAGCTCTCCGCCTGATCGAAATCGCCTTTCTCCCGCATAATTTGACCGAGATAGTTGAGTGCCGGGCCAGTAAACTTTGCCAAGTTATCCAAAATCTCAGCCCGCTTGTCTGTAGGCAGATCTATCGACGCCTTGTTATCAGCCTTTTGTTTGTTCTCCTGCCCAAGCGAGTCCTTCAGAGCGAGCACTTTCGATAAGTATGACTCAGCCTCTTCTACATTTCCCAACCACCAGCTACTAATGCCAAGGTTCAAGAGAGGCCCAGGGTACCAGGGGTTTTGCTGATGTATTTCTGCCAGAGTATGAAAGCTATCTTCAAGCTCATCGTTACCTTTGAATACCCCGGCAGCCATCGCTTGGTCCGATGAACTCTCTAGTGACTTCATCGTTTCAACAGCGTCTTGATATTGTGAAACTAATGCTTGTCGCGAATCTTCAGCGGCGATTGATTCCTTATCTATTTTTCCTTTTGTTGCACAGGCACTCAAGATAAGGCACAGACAAACCATCAAAAAACATGACATTGATTGCCTCAAACAGATGAATAGACCCTTAATACAAGTCATAGATGATCTCGCTCTTTAATTCAGGCTTATCGTAACGCCCTGGTAGCAATTCTTTTAAGGCATCAAAACTATTCTGAACCCAGTCATCGTAGATACCAATCCAAGACCTACTGGAGTTCTGTTCATGAATTTCAATAGCACTGTCTTCAAAGGGATAAGCTTGTTCTTCAAGAAGAATTTCGTACTGCTCTAGCTCCAGCTCGTTCAGGCCTGTAGGGCGATCAGAATCCATTAAGTCGCGACTAAGCTGAGCATAAATATCAGCCATGCGATATCCAGCTTCGGTTGAGAACTGAGAGACACCATAACTCGCCGTCTTTTGATAGGCTTTCATAGCTTTTTCCAAAGCTTTGGTTTTTTTAATCATGGTTTCGTTTAGAGGTAGTTTTAACTTGATTCGTTTGTACTGAATAAAGGCATCATTAGCCAAAACACTCGCAGCACCTGCCGCCAAGAAGCGCATACGGTCATCTGCAGCATCACCCAAGCTATCGACCTTCTTCATTTGTTTAGCTAACCAAAAGCGTCGCTTCAGGGGTTTATCCGTTTCTTTATAAAGTTGCGCCAAACGATGAGTCACCTCCATATAGACATCAGCTGGCTCGGCATAGGTATTCGCATAAAGCCGGTAACTGAGTATCGCCTCTTTCTTGTTGTCAGCCTTATCGTATAGCTCCGCTACGATAAACTGAATATCCTGCTTTTCCTGCTCGGTTTTTGCCAGCTTACGCATAATACGCAATTCTCCGGCCGCTGCTTCCCACTGTTCGGTTTCACGATAAGCCAAAGCCATTTTAGCAGGCAGCGTATCGAGTAAATTATGCTTTGGGTAACGCTTTCTGAAGTCTGAAATAACGTCGATAGCACGATGCCATTCTTTTAATTCAATCAAATAACCTGCGGCATCATATTCTGCGCTGGCTCTGAGGGTGGAAGTCGGAGCAACAAGCCCCACGCGAAGAAACTCGTCAACGGCTAGCAAAGTCTGCCCATCTGCCAACTTCGCCTCTGCCTGCTTAAAGACACTCGCAGCCAGGCTTTCAATTGTTGCAGCCCGGCGCTTGTCCTTTGCAGGCATTTGGGTCAATACCTCTTGATACGCACCTTCTGACAGAACAAAGTCATTTAAAGCATACAAACTGTGCGCTTTAATCAAACTACTTTCTAATAAGGTTTGTTTATCAAGCTTGGGCGCACCTTCAAACGAAGTCGGCCAGTCAATCAGGCGCTGAGCCAAAGGTAATGCCCCCTGATAATCTTTCCTGTCAAAATACTCAGAGCTCACGAGGTACAAAACCGGAACCGCTCTATTGTCTTGCTTGTGAATATCAACAAAACGCATTTGAGCCTGCTCCCGCTTAATACTTAAGCTTTCCAGAAGAGCTTGCCTTGCCTCTTGCTCTGTTGGCAGCTTATCTTTTGGCAAGGCTTTGATGCTCTTTAAGTAATCATCATAGAGCAGCACGGAAGCGTAAGCCGCATCACTACGACCAGAAAATTCTG
>NZ_LWFZ01000906.1:0-1253 GCF_001635225.1 Oleiphilus sp. HI0086 | reverse complement strand
TAGCAGTTGCAGCGGCAATATTTTCAGGCTTAGTCGCTGAGTTTGTATTTTATAAATTGGTAATTTCTGGCAAGGTTAAATCTAATCTCGTAGCAAATGAAATATAACCAGGCAATCAAAGATCGCCCACGAAAGGGCCCGTGGGCTGGACTCGCTCTGCTGCGCGCCGCTCGCCCTTTATTGCGGCGTTAGGCTCATGGAGATGCTATGAAAGTCGAGATAGTAAGAGATACTGGGACAGGTTATTTTGGCACAACAACTGCCAGAACAAATGTTCCACAAGGAAAGAAACTTGAGCTTACCATGCAGAATCTATGTTCAACTTTGGGCATTAAAAAAATCTACTGGACCATTAGCTCAAGAGAAGCAAAATATTATCGCCCGGATGGACCTTATACCTATCAGAGTGCTTCCAATACCATTCTTGAATTATCTGAAAAAGTAGCCGAGAAATATGCGAATAAAAAAGCCTAACAAGTTTAGCCTGCCTCGCCCCGGAAAAATCCCCGGGGCTGGACTCGCTATCGCTCGCCGCAGCTAAAGGCGTTAGCTGTAAAAAAGGAGTTAAATTGAAGCACATATTTGTTATTGCAGTTTTAGCCTTATTGTCAGGTTGTAGTTCAATGGTAAAGACCGAAATTGGAGATTACGATTACGGCAAAAGTTTAAGTGAACTACAAAGTCAGCATATCGAGTTACAACCTCAGGATGGTTTATTCTCTGAACCACGAATTAGCATTCCATTAGATGATGCTAAAAGCCTTTGGGGAGAGCCCCAAAGTACGGAAAATCTATGGGGCGAAAAAGCTTTGGGTTCTGGTATCGCTTTAAGTGCAGCAGCTACTGGCTTAATTAGTTGGGCGGGTTATGGAGTAATAGAGCTGATGTTTTTGCCTCCTTGCCAAGAACATGTATGGTCAATAAAAAATAAACAAGTCTTAGCTAAAAGCTGCAGTACCATTGGTACAGGGTATCAATCCAAAATAGTAAAATGGGATTGGTCCGAAAATTAAATCAGCTAACAAGTTTAGCCTGCCTCGCCCCGGAAAAGGCCCCGGGGCTGGACTCGCTATCGCTCGCCGCAGCTAAAGGCGTTGGTATGACTCCCCACGTCAAGAGGCCCGCACAAAATCCTGCCGGAACCTCGGCCAGAGCCTTTCTTTTTAATTAACATTCTTCCCGTTAGGGAAGCGTCAACGCATCAGATGAAGCAAGTAATTTCGACGGTGATCATGCTGGTATTCGTGGGTTGC
>NZ_LWFZ01000905.1:0-1870 GCF_001635225.1 Oleiphilus sp. HI0086 | reverse complement strand
GATAAACAAAATAAAAATTATTGTATGGTTTATTGCGTCGTTTCTGAGTTCTTAACAATAAATTAAGAGCATAAGGTCAAAAGACTAAAAGCAAAAATCATATAACCAGGCCATCTTTCGGATCTTCGTTTTCTGTCACCGTTTATGCAAAGAAACGCATAAACGTCGCCATAAAACTCATCCCGCAAATGGCGGCGTTATATTCTTAAAGGAGAAAGGTGATTAATAAGTTTATTACAGTGCTAATTGCACTTTTTGTTGGTGGTTGTGCAACTCCACCAAGTAGATACAACCCTGATAATATTGGCATATTAGACTTAGCCTTCATTGATATGGAGAAGATTCCATTTATGAAGGTAAGGCACAGACCATCAGTGGTTTCAGTCGTAGATGAGAACGCAACAGAAGTTATCACTACAAACATGATGAAGTCTATGCATTTTAACGTGGGTTTGAAGGAAGGTAAGTATGTTGTAATGCTTAAATGCGATGATACCTATACTTATGGTTTTCCGGTTGTTCCAGTAGTTCTTGAAAAAGGTAAAAGATACCTCGCATATTGTCGCCGTATAGTTAAAGAAGGTGACTATATTGGTTTAGATGGTTTTATTCGTGAGAAATCTGAACCGCCTCCACCTTATCAGAAATGAATATAACCAGCGCCTCAAACGGACTCCGCAAAATGTGTCGCGCTTTTTGCTGTCGCAAAAAGGCACGCCAATTTCGCTCCTCCGTTTAGGCAAGCGTTAGGTGTAAATAGGGGTTACCAGATTGAACAAGTATCTCTAATTACTATTGGTTAGCCTCGTCAATAGCGGCCAAATTATTTTGGTTAGTTCTTCCAGTTATCTTCATTTCTATTAACTTGTTTATCCCGCTTCTAGCAGCATTAATTATTCTTGGTTGGTCGGCAATAATCATCACGGCATTTTTTAAGTGTCCGGAATGCGAACAAAGAGCTCTAGTTCATTCAGGTAAAGTGGTAAAATTGCTCACGAGCAAACGCAGCAAATTTAAAGTCTGGCTTGTCCCGAATGAATTCGCTTATAAGTATTTTTATTGCTGTAAGTGCGGTCATAAAATCGAGGCAAAAAGTGAATCAATCACCTAACCAGTTGCGCAATGATCGCCCCGGAAAAACACCCGGGGCTGGACTCGCTTTGCTGCGCGTCGCTCGCCCATTCGCAAGGCGTTATGTTTTTTGAGGGATTATGAACAAAGCTCTATTTGAAAAGTTACTTGGTGCGAGCATTATTCTAAATGCTCTTTATTGTCTTATATTTTCGCTCATCGATTCTTATCAATTGTTATCGCTCATAACTGGTGCCAGCGATAGAGAGATTAGTATTAGCCAAATGGCTACTATGTTGGCCATGCCTTACTTCCTTGCGTCGGTTATTTTTATAGTGTCGTTTTCTCTAGGCTGGTTGTTACTTCGTAATAAACAAATACATTTGGCAGTCGCTATTACAGCGGGTTTAGCTAACATATTTAATGGTTCAATAGGCTTCGGCTTGGCTGTGGTTTATTGTATTTATCGAGTTGCTACTTCTAGCAAAGAAGAACAACATAACCAGCGCCTCAAACGGACTCCGTAAAATATGTCACGCTTTTTGTGCCAAAAAGGCGCGCCAATTTTACTCCTCCGTTTAGGCGGGCGTTAGTGCTCTTAAGAAGCTAAGCGATTCTGTCGAACATCATCAGCAAGCCAAGATTTGATTAAGGACTGGTAAGGCATGTCTCTTCGATTAGCCTCAATTTTAATGCTTTCAAGCAAAGACTCAGGTAACCGCAAGGAAATTGTTTTCGTCGATGGTTTTAAGTTGGGCATTGTTACTTTTGCGGCCTTACTCCAGTCCAAGTAATCAGC
>NZ_LWFZ01000904.1:0-578 GCF_001635225.1 Oleiphilus sp. HI0086 | reverse complement strand
GACTTCCTCGACTTCCTCGACTTCCTCGACTTCCTCGACTTCCTCGACTTCCTCGACTTCCTCGACTTCCTCGACTTCAGTCGACAGCTCCTGACTTATTCTGCTTTCCTCTGGCGCAGAGGCAGTTTGTACCTGCTCGATTGGTTCCGAAAGGTGCTGTTCCTGAGGGCATAGCGCTTGATTTTGCTTTTGTCTGATGCCTTTGACATGTTTGAGAATGGCAGAAAAGAGCTCATTGTCATTGACGGGCTTGGTCACGTAGTCATTCATGCCCGAGGCAAGACATTTTGCTTTGTCTTCTGCCATGGCATTTGCGGTCATCGCGATGATAGGGATCTTCTGATTGCTTTCCCGTATCTTTTCGGTAGCTTGGCAGCCATCCATTAAAGGCATTTGCATGTCCATTAATATGAAATCGAAATTGCCTTTTATGGCTTTCTCGTAGCCTTCTTCACCATTGTTGGCAAGGGATACCCGGATGCCTTGTTTAACAATAATTTCCTTCCCTAGCTGTTGATTTGCACCCAAAACTGACCCACTAAAGCCATATATTTGCATCGAATTTTGACCCACGTATA
>NZ_LWFZ01000903.1:0-771 GCF_001635225.1 Oleiphilus sp. HI0086 | reverse complement strand
AGCCATTGCCAGCTATCTTAGAGATATGGAAGCCGAGTCCGAATCAGACCTTATTGCGCTAGCACCGATATCTGTTCGCTCAACAAGCCTCGACGTTAAGTCCGGAAACCAGCTAGCCGCCACATTATTCTCACTTGCTAGCACAGAGCAGGACCCGATAAAGCGAATTTGCATGATTCACAAGGCAGCAACCTTGGAAAATCACTACGACTCAGCAATATCAGCCAGCCACTTGACCGAACTCGTTCCCTCTTGCATTGCGGGACTGTCTGCACGAGTTTATTCTGAGTTTCTACTGGCACAGAAACATAAGCCGATGTTCAATTTACCGATCATTAACATTCCTGGCCCTCAATTCCCGCTCTACTTTGAAAATGCAGAATTAACACAATTTATTAGCACTGCGCCTTTATTTGACGGTATTGGTTTAGCACTGATGATTGTGAGTTATAACGGCAATTACAGTGTCACCTGCACCTACAACCCTGAAGCACTGTCCCTTAAGCAACCCTTTGAAAAATACTTTCAGACAGCGATAGAAACGATTCTAAGTAGCGAAACAGAAATACCAGATTGCACCGATATTGATCTGAGTGAGCCAAATACAAACAAGACTGGTTTTATCGAAGATGTTGCCGGCTTAGTCAGCAACATCTTTTGCGTAGGAAAATAGCGGCAAGCTGTAGAGCCAGCTCTTCGACCTAAGCCGACTTAGCGCTTTTTTACTCCTGAAACGCCCAAACCAAAAAGGCTTTTCTATCTTCAGTGCTA
>NZ_LWFZ01000902.1:0-1251 GCF_001635225.1 Oleiphilus sp. HI0086 | reverse complement strand
TGATCGACAGGGATATTATCTGGCTTACGAGGGATCGAGCCGGAAGCAATAACAAAGCTACTGGCTTCAATTTGTTCAGCTTCGCCGCGCACTTTTGTTACCTCGATAACATTCGGCGATACAAACTTGGCCCGGCCGTGAATACGTTCGATATTATTGCGTTCAATCTGATTTACCATAAAACCGTCGTGCGCTTTCAATACCCGATTCAAGCGGTCGATCAGTGTCGACATCTCGGTATCTTCAGCTAATTCAAACTGACATAAGGCCGCATTCTCTCGCATCTTTTTAACACGTAAGGCGTTCTCACGAAGCGTCTTGCTGGGGATCGTTCCTCTGTGTACACATGCACCACCCAACCATTGATCCCGCTCTATAAGAGCGACACTCTTACCACCTTTGGCTGCCTGTACCGCTGCTTTTTGCCCTGCAGGACCACTACCAATAATCACTACATCAACTTGTCTCATGAACGAATTGCCTCCAGACCACTCTTCACGATGTCGTGTCTTTCCTTCAAAAGCTCCAATTCATCTTCATATAAATTCAGATCTGCAAATACGGTATCTTGCAAAGCTGTATCTATCGCAGCTTCTTCACCCGATAACATTGCTTGAGCTAACTTAGCAGCACCATTAGTCACCATCGCTTGGTCACGATTGCTTTGGGCATTTTGATAGTCAGCATAGTAATGAACAGATTCCTGAACGATTGCGGGCATTTTCCATTTTCTGACCACGACTTCGCCATATTTCACATGATAAGCAGATTCGATTACCCCTACTTCATCTAATGAAATAGATACGTCATGCCATTCCGAGTAGTCAAAGATGGTCTGAAGGATAACCGGTTTGCCAATGCTATGAAGCAAACCGCATAGAAAGGCGGCTTCGACATTTTTCTTGGCAACTCGCGCAACCTCTTTTCCCCAAAAGGCTGTACATAAAGCATGGTCCCATATTTCATTAATACGGTTTTCGTATGTGGGCGCTTTAAATATTTTCGTATTAAGAGAAGCTGCCAAAGCAATTTCTGTAATCAGAGACAGACCGAGCCTTGCCACAGCTTGTTGCAGAGAAACCATTGAGGCGTTGGGTGTATATGCGGCTGAATTAGCAATGCGCATCACATGGCCAGCCAAGGCCTGGTCACTTTGTATGAGTTTGGCCAACTGTGCGGCATCAGAATCTGGATCATTCGATAAAGCTAAAACCTGGTTTGCCACATCCGGCAGCATCGGCACTTCGATTT
>NZ_LWFZ01000901.1:0-751 GCF_001635225.1 Oleiphilus sp. HI0086 | reverse complement strand
GTCCATAGAGCTTGTTTGCGCGGGCAGAACCGATAAGGGTGTGCACGGTGCTCATCAGGTTGTTCATTTTGACACCGAAGTGCAGCGTAGTGAAAGAGCGTGGGTTTTTGGTAGCAACTCAAACCTACCAAAAGATATCAGTGTTTCATGGGCTGGCTGTGTTGACTCTGAGTTTCATGCGCGATTTTCTGCTACCAGTAGGCGCTATCATTATGTGATATACAATCACCCGGTCAGGCCTTCAATCTTCCATAATGAAATGACTTGGTGTCATGACCCCTTAGATGAAATAAAGATGCACCAGGCAGCTCAATGTTTGGTGGGTGAGCATGACTTTAGCTCGTTCAGGGCTGTAGGCTGCCAGTCAAGAACGCCGTTTCGGTTTGTCGAATTTATTAATGTTCAACGCTTCGGCGATATTTTAGTTATTGATATTAAGGGAAATGCATTTTTGCATCACATGGTTCGTAACATTGCTGGTGTTTTGATGGAAATAGGTAAGCAGAGAAAACCAGTAGATTGGTGTGCCGGGGTGCTCGAAGCACGAGACCGGACTAAGGGGGGAGTGACTGCGCAGCCAAATGGTTTGTTCTTAACGCATGTCGATTACCCCTCCCATTTTGGTGTGCCTGTATCTCAAGGAGCGCCGTCGATAATTCGCTCAATGATTGCAAGTGCATCGGGAAGCATGGACAATGATGCAGATCTGTGGCGTATTTCTCATAGGCTCGACTAGTTAAGCATTGTAGTA
>NZ_LWFZ01000900.1:0-1284 GCF_001635225.1 Oleiphilus sp. HI0086 | reverse complement strand
AAAACCATATAACGATCTATCTTTATCATTAACTTAATTATAGCGCTAAAGATGCTGCTTTTTTGATCAGATATAGACCGTCTTATTCTATATAGATTTTTATTATCACTATTAAGTTTATGCAAGGTTAGTGCTTGTCCGCATATATGCCCTAGAATAGTTTTACTATTGAGACTTATCTATTCTTTGAGCGGAAACAAGCTGCTATCGCAGCATTCTTACAAAGTACATTATTTGGAATAATTAATATGACAGCAGGGGTGATTTTAACGGGTGGTGGTGCACGAGGCGCTTACCAGGCCGGTGTTCTTAAGGCAATTGCAGAACAGTTTCCTGGCTTTGACTATCCCTTTCCTGTCATTTGCGGCAGTTCCGCAGGAGCTTTAAACGCCGTGGGGCTAGGAGGAGGGGGTAAGATCTTCAGGCATAGTGTCGACAGTCTCGAAGATCTTTGGTTAAACCTTAGCTCTGATAAGGTATACAAATCCGACTATTGGAATCTTGCAAAAAACCTAGGCCAGTTTGTTAGAGGTTTCGTCAGCGGAGATGGCATTGATGTGCCAGGCTCCATGTTCAATAACGCCCCCTTAAGAGAGCTATTAAAAAAAGAAGCTGATTTCGGACAACTCACAACCAACATCAAGAAGCACGACATACAGGCAGTTAGTGTGACAAGTTGTGGTTATCGAAGCGGCCAAAGTGTTAGTTTTTTCCAAGGTGAAGACCACCTTACTGGTTGGCAATCAGGGAATAGGGTGGGCGTTAAAACAAAACTAACGCTTGATCACCTCATGGCTTCTTCTGCTATCCCGACCATATTTCCACCAGTCAAGATACATAGAGAGTACTTTGGCGATGGTGTTGCTCGTAATATGGCACCGCTTAGCCCTGCAGTTCACCTTGGTGCGAATCGAATTTTGGTTATTGGTGTTAGCGCGAACCTCACCAATCGTCATATTCGCAAGGAAAGTAAAAAAGAGCCAAAGCGACCCTCTATCTTAGAGCATGTTATAAACGGAATGTTTATTGATGTTGTAGAAAAGGACGTTGAAAAGGTCGCTGTCATCAACAGCCTTTTAAAAAGAGTTGAGGACCCAGAAGCAGTCGCCAACGATTTGGGATTAAGGTTTATTGATACCTTGGTGATAAACCCAAGCGAACCAATTGATGAAATTGCAATTAAACATGTTTCCAAACTACCCGGACCTATTAAACAGTTTTTTGGTCTAAACAAGGAACCAATTGAAGGCGGCGTGAGCCTGGCTAGCTATCTTTTGTTTGAAG
>NZ_LWFZ01000899.1:0-841 GCF_001635225.1 Oleiphilus sp. HI0086 | reverse complement strand
GGCATGTCTCTTCGATTAGCCTCAATTTTAATGCTTTCAAGCAAAGACTCAGGTAACCGCAAGGAAATTGTTTTCGTCGATGGTTTTAAGTTGGGCATTGTTACTTTTGCGGCCTTACTCCAGTCCAAGTAATCAGCGGAATCATTATCTTCCCAAAACTTTCGTTCTTCTGCCTCTGTTTTAAACTTTGGAGGCTGTTTATGCTTGTTCATAAAATTTCCTCTCTTTCTTGTGCATTGGTCGTGCAGAAATCACTCTAATCAAAGTGTTATCTTCACGCAGTGTAAAAGTAATATGTAGTTGCCGCCCATCATCGGTAATTCCAAGGGCATGGTATCTGGGCTCTTTATCACTGTGCTTTTTGTCCGGCAGCAGTAATAAAGGCTCATTAAAAAATAATTGTTCGGCCTCTAACTGGTTTACGCTGTGTTTATCAACGTTTTTTCTTTCGTTGCCAGCATCCCAATTAAAGCCTTTTATTTGTTTCCAATTAATCATTTATGTATATTACCATCATATACATAAAAATGGCACTAACAAGCGGCTCCACCGGACAAATTTTATTGTCACCTTTTTTGTACCAAAAAAGCCGCCAATAAAATTTCCTCGGTGAGCCGGGCGTTATAGCAGGAATGGTGATTTATGAATATTATGGATGAGCAAGTATCACTATTGAATGAGTTGAGCGAACTCATGATGATAAGCAGTGAGCTAGGGTATGAATCTCTTTCGTGTGAGTTTAAATATCACACTTCAGAAGATGGTAGTAGTTCAATAGGATCCAAATTTAGTTATGTAATTGATGGTAAAAGGGTCTCAAAGGCACTTGTAAAACCTGAAA
>NZ_LWFZ01000898.1:0-1515 GCF_001635225.1 Oleiphilus sp. HI0086 | reverse complement strand
CTTTCTTGTTCGCTATATGGTTGTTCAACAGTTACGTTCTCAAGTTCATCTTCACCGAGCAAGCTGATATTCCCAACAACATGAGTGTCTGGGTTTCCTTGACTCTTTTCCTCTAAAAGAACGGTATCAGCCTCATATTCACCATATACATCTTCCATATACGAAGGAATAATGGAGCTCTCCTCTACATTGTTACGCTCATCCATGTCATTCAGCTGTGAAGATTGTTCAGCCACTTTATTAACACCTTTAGTACTCGTATCTAACAGATTCCGGCTTATTGACTCAGTTTCATCTGTTTGGTTCTGTGTTTTTTTCTCAGAGGCCGCCAGATCATCTGAAGGGTCAGGCAACTGACTCCATTTCTCAGGCTCCTCATTTAAAATACTTTTATTCGCTAGCTGCTCTCCGCGCTCGACCCCGCCATCACCAAAAAACACCTCTTTGGCCTCTCGATTTGTTTGATTACTGGACGAAAACTCCTGTGCATTATGCACCGGAGAAAAATAATCCGAATCCTGATTCGGTTCTGGCTCTGGCTCTGGTTCTGGCTCTGGTTCTGGTTCTGGTTCTGGTTCTGGTTCTGGTCCTGGTTCTGGTTCTGGTTCTGGTCCTGGTTCTTCTAAGTGATGTTTTATCAATTTAATTTGGACGACAGACGTTTCTTCGACTTCATTCTCACTATGTTGCGTTCGCCACACATAAAAGATTAAAGCGAGCAAATGTATGATAATACTTACAGCAAGTAGAACACCAAAACGCCAACGATCTTTTATCTTGTCCACACCCAAAACGAAGATACCTAACGCTTAAAACTAGTTAGCAAAATCAGACTCACCGTAATAGAGCAAACCCTTTCGATATAAAAAATAGTTTCTAACCTTTGGATCGATTGGTGGCGCAAGTCTCCCAGTTTTTAATAAAGCTTCCATAAATGCCTTATCTAGATCTTCACTTCCAGAACGCTGTTTAAATACAACATTATAAAAATAGCCTTCACTGTCCTGTAAATATGTAATTTGACCGTAATAGGTTTTACCAACATCTCTGTAACTTCTTTTCGGTCTTACCAGGTTGCTTTCAATTTTTTTAAAGCCTTGCTTCAAATAGTCACTCGCAATGAGCTTATGCCTAGGTGACATTGATTGTTCAATCTGCTTAGCTTTGACGGCTCCATACTTATATAAAACCTCACCCTCTTTAGTCAGTACGAAGTTTTGCCTAAGCGTTTTCTTATCTATTAGATATTCTGAACCCGGTATGCCATCTACAAGTCTTTGACGCGGCTTAATAGTCTTTAAATTCGAAGCCTGACCGGAACCTTTGTGGCTGGAAGCACCACCCGATTTCTCTGCTTTGGCCTTCTCTGCTTTGGCCTTCTCTGCTTTGGCCTTCTCTGCTTTGGCCTTCTCTGCTTTAGCTTTCTCTGCTTTAGCTTTCTCTGCTTTAGCTTTCTCTGCTTTAGCCTTCTCTGCTTTAGCCTTCTCTGCTTTGGCTTTCTCTGCTTTAGCTTTC
>NZ_LWFZ01000897.1:0-2378 GCF_001635225.1 Oleiphilus sp. HI0086 | reverse complement strand
GAGCTTGCGGGCAGGGTGTTTGCTAGAGCTGAAGAAACTATTGTCTTTAATGACTACTTTGAGTATGGGTATTTGTAAGCGGCTAATGAGGACTTGTATCGGCGCAGCCAGATTATAATCCTCTAGAATAAATTCAAATAGCATTGAGACAAGGTTGATCAAGTCTTCATCTATTTGCTTAAATTTTGGTTGGGTTGTTGGCTGATCGCTGCCTTGGCTTAGTTGGGCTTTTAGCTGCTGATGAATATTAATAACCTTAGGGTCAGCGCTATTGTTAGTTGATGGCGCTATATCCTGGATGGCAGAGAGTAGCGATATTAAGTCTTGAGTGCTCACATATTGAGTGGGCAGGCCAGTATTGTAATCAGCACTGAGCGCTTGGGGGCCTAGATTATTACGAATATTTGCTAGTAAGTTTTGCAGCTGAGGTAGTACATTTGTAGTGTTTTGCTGCTTGGCAGTCGTGTCTTCGGAAGCATGCGTTGATTTATCATGTGGCGAAGAGGCAGTCTTGCTACCTTGCTTGGTGCGAGGTGCTTTTAGCGATGGCATAATGCCAAGGCGTATTAATGTTTTGTTGGCTTCGTCTAGCACAGGACCAAGGTTTGATAGAACATATCGATCAAATTGCTTAAAAACAATTAACCGCTCTTTTAACTCTATTTCAAGCACTTCACAGGCGCTTGTAAAGCTTTCTATTACGTCTTTTAAGCCTAGAGGAAGGTTTGCATCTTCATTGTTCTCGCAGCCGTATAGGTTGCAAATTCGAGTATGAAACTGAAGTAAAGGGCCTTGAAAATTTGCCTGGGCTTTAGTCGCCATAGATGATATCGCGACTTCCTCTTCGAGGTCGTCATTCTGAACTAGGCTTAGACTTTCAAAACCTTTCGGTTCGACTGGTGCGTTTAGTTTCGAAGAGGGAGTAAGAACTTGCTCAAGGGAAAACTGCGCTTCGATACTGGACTTAAAGTCATTCTCAATATTCTTGCGCTTAATGCGAATATCGCGCATTGCTTCAAAGAAGCGGTTTTGTTCATTGTTGTTTCTAGCATTGTTAGCAAGCTCGAAAAAAGAGTCATCTATGCCGTCAAACATGCCTTGCAGAAGGGCATGCATGTCTCTTACAACAATATTGCAAATTTTGAGAGCTTCAGCTGATCTTGCGTTATCGAGCCTGGAAGGTCGACTATTGCGATCTCCGATAAAGCTAACGCTAGATGACTTATTCATCGTCCTTTCCCGTATGCTGAATGACTTTCAATGCTTAACAAAAATAAAGGCACTGAACAAAAGCAGGTACATCTTACCCGCAATATAAAAATTATTACTACTTCTATATCAATCCTGAGATTATAAAGCAAATATATATAAAAAAAATAACAAATTATTACATAAGACAAAAAAAATGAGTGGTGCGTTTGTTTTTTCAGTTTCTATGGTGAAATTTGGGCGGTTCTAATGACGTTATCCTTGATTTGTCTGATTTCTGTCCGGTGATGCTGAAGGTAAAGGCAAACGGGGGTGTCAGGTATGGTTTCGAGAGTTTCCGTTATCAAGCCGTTAAGTGTCTTCGGACCGTTGACAGGTAGGTTCCAGCCAAGTGTTTTGTTAATATTTCGAATCGTGGCTGTGCCATCGATGAGAAATGAACCATCTTCTTGAGGTGTGATGTCTTGGCTGCTGCTTGAAGAGTAATCAGTAGTGAACTCCCCAACAATTTCCTCCAGAATATCTTCCATTGTGGCAATGCCGAGAGCGTCGCCATACTCATCAACTACAATGGCAATTCGACGTTTCTCCCGCTGGAAGTGTATTAGCTGGGTGTTGAGTGTAGTACTCTCAGGAGTGAAGTAAGGTTCTCTGCAAGCTTGAAGTAGCATGGCTTTGTTCGGTTCGTCATTTGAAAGTACGCGAGTCATGCTGCGAAGGTGTAGGATGCCAATGATGTTGTTTATATCGCCCTTGTATACGGGGAGGCGTGTGTGTTGGGTGGTTTTTAGTTGCTGAAAAATATCATCCAGGTCATCGTCTATATCGATGCCAACAATCTCGTTTCTGGGAATCATGATGTCGTTAACGGTGACTTTCTCTAGGTCTAGAATCCCCAGTAGCATTTCCTGGTGTTTGCGTGGGATCAAGGTGCTAGATTCATTAACAAGTGTTCTCAGTTCTTCTCGGCTTAGGTGGTTTTCTTCTTCTCCGTTTGTACTAAAGCCGAGTTTTGTTAATAGGAAATTAGTAACAAGGTTAACTGACCAGACAGCTGGGTAGAGTAGCTTTAGTAGAGGTTTTAGTATGTGTGCGGCGGGAAAGGCAACCTTTTCCGGGTGGTAGGCTGCAATGGTTTTAGGTGTTATCTCAGCAAAAATTAGTATAAC
>NZ_LWFZ01000896.1:0-36426 GCF_001635225.1 Oleiphilus sp. HI0086 | reverse complement strand
AGAGGTGTAGCACTCGACAACCTACCGTTTCGTTCTTCTTTTAATTGTCGCGCCCATTTATCGACCGTGGACTTACCAAGGCCTAAGCTATCCGCGACATCTCGGACACTGCGCCCTTTATCAACAACTTCTTGTGCAACTTCGAGTCTAAATTCTGGAGAGTATGTTGGTCTTGTTCGTTTGCTCATTTTGATACCTAGTTAGTTGATGGTGATAATATCACCTCTAATTAGGTGGCCAAAATTAGTGTGCCACTACAGCAGCGTTAGCGGCCATGGAGTGTATTTAACAAAGGATTGTTGCTGCGATGCAAATGGACTTGGATGAAAGAGAAAGCCTAGCAGCTCTTCAAACCTATTTTTGGCTATTCCATGCCATAGCTTCCCCGTTTCTAGGGTTTATTTTCGTAACACATGTCTTCCTTCGTGGACTGTGCCTTATTGCCCAAGATACCTTCGTACTTCATCTTCCAGCTCTCAATATAAACCGATAAAGGATTTCAGTGATGTCTATGTCTCCGTGTAGTTATGCATGTTCTCAGTATGAAGTGAGTTCAGCTCAGCGAGATAGTTACAGTGTATTAAATAACTTACGTTGTTTACTGTTGGTGATTTTTCTTCTTTTATCAGCAAGCTTGTCGGCAAATACTCGAACTATCATTGTTGATACTGACATAACTCAGGGAGCAGATTATTCGAGCCTATCAGAAGCTATTTTAGGGGAGACTGGAACGCTCTCTGCCCCACTAACGATTCGTGTCAGAGCATCATCAGGCCTACCAGATACTATGAAGGTAAGAATTGATGATATTGAGACGACGACTGATTCGCCGCTCACTATCATATTTGAAGCTGGTTATATTCTTGACCATACGGCTACAAAGGATAATCAATACGCGGTTGATATTAGAAGTGACTATGTCAATTTGCTTGGAGAAGGTGGAAAGATAGTCGTTCGAAATAATGGCTATAATTTGGCGGTAGGGGTTTCTAGTGGTGAAAAAGAAACTGCCGATTCGTTGATCACAATTAGTAATATGATTATCGAGGGAGTTAGTTCGGGCTATCGAACTAATTTCGGTATTTGGGCAAGGGCTAAGAATACTAAGCATGTGCTAAAGAACAACGTAATTTATGGGTTCATTGGCGAGGGTGCGTATGGTGTCAAACTTAATGGGGAAGGGTATGTTTACAATAATACCGTGATAAAGAACACCACAGGCCTTCGATGGGATAATAGTACAGGCGAGTTCTACAATAACATATCTACGTGGAATGCGTATACTGACTACTATGTATGGCAGAATTGGTCTGGGCTTACATCCTCACATAATATTGCATCGGATAGTACAGGGCCAAACGAAGACCACAACAACTTATCAGTAAAATTTCTTGATCCCTTAGTAGACGACTATTCACTGCACCCGCTTGATCTCGTTGCTTTCGACCAGGGAATGGAGTTATCACAAGCTTCTTACCCTTTCAATACAGATCACAACTCACTCTTGAGAGCAGGCGCATGGGATATAGGTGCTTATACGCTCCACTCTGGCTCAATAGATTCTGATAATGATGGGATGCCTGATCGATGGGAGGCGAATTACCAACTCGACACCACCGTAAATGACGCAAACATTGATCTGGATAGCGACGGGCTAAGTAATAAAGAAGAATACCTTAACGGCTCATCACCTCTTAACAGCGACTCAGACAGTGACGGTGTTGACGACTTTCAGGAAGTCTCCCAAGGGACTCTGCCGTCAATTAGCAATATCGTAAAAGAAATAATTGTAGATACTGATGTAGATTCTGGCGCTGACTTCAATAACCTGGAGGCAGCTCTTGCTTCAATAAGAGGTATCTCAACTCAACCCCACATTATTCGGACCAAAGCATCTACGGGGTTGCCAGACACTGTTGCTCCAAGAATTTCTAGTATTTATACAGACCGTTATACAGCGCTTACAATTGTTCTTGAGGAAGGTTATGTCTTAGATGTGTCAGCACCAAAGAGTTACTTTCATGCGGTGGATATCACAAGTGAATACGTTACGCTGCGAGGCAAAGGCGGTAAGCTTGTTGTACGAGATAATGGCTACGTAGCAACCTATGGTATTTTTAGTTACCGCCAATCCAAAGACTCAGTTGTTACTATTGAAAATCTTAAGATCGAAGGCCAAATGAGTAATGCAGAGTCTTCATATGGGTTTAAAGCAGTCAATAAACATAATGTTCACGTGGTACGAAATAATGTTGTCACCGGATTTTCTGGCTCAGGTGCCTATGGAATATTTGCGTATTATCAGACTTACCTATACAACAATACCGTTGTTGGAAATCGTACAGGTATCAAGTGGTACGAATTGTCAGGCGCTGTATTTAATAATATCGCTGTAAACAACACGATTGACTTTAACCGTTGGCATAGCTGGAGCGGCTTTCAACATAGCCACAATATAAGTTCAGATGATACCGCCTCGGGAGCGAGCAACAGAAATAAAACTGTCGAGTTTTCTAATCATCCAGTATCACCTTACTCACTCAGTGCTCACGATATTGTTGCGCTCGACAGAGGAACAAACCTCAGCACAGCGGCTTTTCCGTTCAATTATGATCATGATAATTCCGTGCGTAGTGACGCATGGGATATTGGTGCTTACAACTACTCTGCAGGGCAGAATGAATCGCCAGTTATAGTGTCTGAACCCTTAACGCTAGCAGCTGAAGGCGAGCACTATAGCTATCAAGTACTTGCTATAGATGCTGATGGGGACATCCTTTCATATAGTTTGAGTTCCTCCGTACCTGAAATTCAAATCGATGCTGACTCGGGGTTAGTCTCGTGGTTGCCAGGCTCTCAATATGTTGGGGCAGTTAATATAGAAATTACTGTCAGTGATGGCCAAACGGAAGCAGTTCAGTTATTTACGCTTAACGTCGAAGAGACTACACCTGTCAACGTTGCACCCGAAATAACATCGACACCAGAGCTAGGAGCGTTTGAGTCGGTTGCTTACAGCTATCAGATTGAGGCATCGGATGCTGATGGTGATCATCTACAATATTCCCTTATTAATGGCCCGGTCGGTACAGTAGTCGACTTGGATACGGGTATTTTAATATGGACCCCTTCCTATGATGACTCAGGAGAGCATGCCTTTACGATATCTGTGACAGATACAAACTTTGTTGTAAACCAGAGCTTCACTTTAAATGTTACTAACACTAATAGAGAACCTCAGATTGCTTCAGTGGAGCCAATTAGCGGTCAGGAAAGTGTGCTTTATACCTATGATGTTGAGGCTGTAGACCCTGATGGAGATAGTCTAGTATTCTCATTGGCTACTGGCCCACAAGGAATGCATATCAATAGTGAGTCAGGTTTAATTACATGGCTACCAAGCTATGCTGATGAAGGGGTTCATGCTGTAGCGGTTGATATAGCTGACGGTAATAGTGCCGTAATAAGGCATGAATACAATTTGATGACCCTTAACTTCAATCGCCCACCGGTCTCAATTGCACAAGAAATCGTTACTAATGAAGATACCTTAGTCAATATTACTCTTTCAGGGACTGATGAAGACGGTGATAGCTTATCTTACTCAATCGTGTCTTCAGTATCGAACGGAACCCTGTCTGGTTCCGTTCCTAATCTGATTTATTTACCTAATGAAAACTATGGTGGGAATGATAGCTTTACCTTCTCAGTGAATGATGGCGAAGCAACATCAGTTCCGGCGACTATTAATTTGTCCATTATGGCGGTTAATGATGTACCCGTTATTGCATCAACCCCAATGTTGTCAGCGATAGAAAGTGAACTCTATCAATACCAAATAGTTGCTACTGATGTTGATAGCAGTGACTTATCCTTCAATTTACTTAACTCCCCAGATGGGATGTCAATTGATTCGAATACGGGGCTTGTGTCGTGGGTACCTGATTATTATGCAGCTGCAGAATATCCGATTACGGTATCGGTAACAGATGGTATCCTGCAAGACACACAAAGCTTTAGTCTCAACGTACAGAATACTAACCGAGCGCCTGTCATCAATACGATGAGCTTAAATGATGGGCTAGAGAATACACCCTATAGCTATAGCTTGGATGCTGTTGACCCCGATAACAATCAGCTTACCTACACGCTACAAAGTGCGCCTCTTGGCATGAGCATCAATTCAAGTGGCCTAATTCAATGGGTACCTAGCTATGATGAAGCTGGTATTCACTCTGTCACAATCACTGTTAGTGACACGGACGGGTTAAGTGCTAGTAAATCATTTAGTTTGAATATTGTTAACGTGAATAGAGCGCCTATTGCACAGGCTCAGAACCTAAGCTCTGATGAAGATACAAACTTACCAATTATTCTTTCTGGGCAGGATGATGACGGTGATGGAATCACTTTCAATCTGATCGGCTCGCCCTCAAACGGGACATTGGAAGGTATAGAACCGAGCTTCACTTATACTCCAAACGAAAATTTCTATGGTAGTGATACCTTGACCTTTAATGTCAACGATGGCCAAGAAGACTCGAACATCGCAACAATTACAATTAATGTGCTTGCCGTTAATGACGCGCCAGTAGCACAAAGCCAAACGCTCGAAACGATAGAAGATATGGTGCTTGCTATTACGCTAACTGGCTCAGACATAGACGGTGATACGCTAAGTTATCAAATTAACAATGCTCCAACTAATGGCACCTTATCGGGTGATTTGCCAAATATCACTTATACACCAAACCTGGATGTTGTCGGTGAAGATAGTTTTACCTATAGCGTAAGTGATAGCAGTCTTTCTTCAACGTCGGAAACGGTTTCGATTACGGTGACTAAGGCAAACCAAGCGCCCGTTATCACATCGGCGCCGATTAATTTTGTGTTGTCTGGAGATACCTGGACTTATGAACTTACTGCGACGGATGAAGATGGTGATCCGATTACGTTGTCAGCACCGTCACTTCCTGAGAATGCAACTTTTGATGCGCAGACTGGGTTAGCAAGTTGGTCAACTGAAGGGCTTACGCAGGGTGAGCATCAGTTTGTGTTTGCTGTGCAAGATAGTCATGGTGCTTCGGTGGAGCAGAGCGTGCGTGTTGATGTTATTCCTAACGAACGTACCACCACTCACGAAGGGACTGAGTTTAGATTTCCAGTCAGTATTAACTACTTTGAACCCGAAGATACGACTTATCATATCCATGTCGTTTCTAGGTTTGAGGGCACTGATGCAGTGATTAGTATTCCGGCCCTTGGTTTGAGCGAGCAGCTTACTTTGTCGGCAAATCAAATATCGTCAATCAGCATTTCGGGGACAGAGTTGTTTGAAGCGGGCCTGTTGGAAAAACAGTCGGTTCTTACAGATGGTGCAGTGCACGTCTCATCAAACAATAATATATCTGTTTATGTTATGAATCATAAACAATATTCAACTGACGGGCATCTGGCGCTACCCGTTAGTGCTCTAGGGAATGAGTATATCATTGGTCATTACGTTGCATTGAAGAATTACACGAATATGCAGAGAACGAACCCTGTAATAGGGATCGTAGCGACGGAAGATGATACTTCTATCGAGATAGATGCTTCTATGGATATTTTCCCGGCCGAGTATGAGCGAGTTAAGGTTGGAAGCTTGTTTAATATCACGCTTAACAAGGGAGATGTATACAATTTAGAAGCTCGCGCATCTAATCTTGCAGATCTAACAGGTTCGATAATTAAATCGAACAAACCAATATCAGTTCTAGGGCAGCACCCTTGCGCATTTATACCGCAAGGTGTATCTGCATGTGATCATTTGGTTGAGCAGTTACCGCCGATCGAGAGTTTGTCGACAGAATATATCACTACCCCTTTTTGGGGGAGAAGCGAGAACCGTTTTGGCGATAGTGGAGATTACTTCCGAGTTATAGCGCCTTTTGACGAAACGTTGGTATACATTGATGGCGTATACAAAGCTAAACTGGGTAAAAAGCAGTACTTTGAGTTTTTCTCCAATGATGCACAGCATATTAAGACCTCTCATCCCGTGATGGTCATGCAGTATATGGCGGGGCAAAACCTTGATGGAGGTTATGGAGGCACACCCGCGCTAGTGGAAGCGGATCCAGCGATGGTGGTGGTCACCCCCGTTGAGCAATACCTCAAAAGCTATTTGGTTAATACACCTGCTTATACGATCGATAGAAACTTTATTAATGTTGTCATAGCAACTTCAGCGGTCGGCTCTGTCCAACTCAATGGAAATAGTGTAGATACAAGCCTATTTACTGAGGTACCTGGTACTGAATATTCATTTGCTCAAATAGAGATTGAAACGGGGTCTCATTTTTTGGAGGCAAGTGAGCCGATGGGAATGTATAACTACGGTTATGCTCGATATGAATCATATGCATACTCTGGAGGCATGGCGTTTAGTTTACCAGGTGATGTCGCATCACTTGACCTTAGCTCAAGTGATGGTTCTGCCTCAATTGGTGAGTCCCTATGCGTGATGGCGACAACAGTTGATAGTGAAGGTAAACCAGCTGCAGGAGTAAGAGTTGCATTTGCTACAACTGGGGAAAATGAGGATTTTGACTATGTCATGACTGACTCAGTGGGTGAGTCGACCTTCTGTTACTCTGGGCTGAACTCTGGAGTCGATACCATCACAGCAACAGTAATGGAGCTGATATCCACACTGGATGTTACATGGACGGAAGCGATAGAAAATCAGGCTCCTGTGATAACATCAATGCCTTCTTTGCTAACGACCTCAGAAGCATCATATTCTTATCAGGTAGAGGCATTTGATCCTGAAGGGGAGGAATTAACTTTCCAGTTAGTAGATCCCGCTTATAACATGTCTATTGATGCCAATGGTTTGCTTAGCTATCCAAGAGTTACCTGGACAACTGCCGGCAGCTTTGGTGGGCATACAGATATTGTCGTTGAAATAAGCGATGAAAGTGGTAATAAGACACTACAGAAATTTGCACTAAGAAATGACAGGCCTTATAACTTACCACCAGAGTTTGTGGTATCTACTCCCAACGCTAATGCAATCGTTGGTGTTCCGTATGTATACAACGCAGACTATCTAGACTTTAGAGTACGTGGGTATACACACCGTCTTGAAGTGGCTGATCAGTTTATTTGGAGCCCATGGAAACTTGATGCCGTCTATGCTGAGCTCGTATCTGGACCGGATGGCGCTGCTATCACGCGTGAGGATGATGGTTGGCCTTATCTTGCAAAGCTAGATTGTACGGGCTGCTTACATTATTTGAACTGGATTCCACAGAATGATGGCGAGTTTGAATTTGACATCGCACTTAGTGACTCACGAGGTGGTAAGGTAGATAATCAAACATTTACGGTCAATGTCCAGCCAAATCAACCTCCTGAAATAATCACATCGGAATTCCCCAATACTGCTTCTGTTGGTCAAGAGTATGTGGTAGTTATCGATATAGAAAACGATGTTCCCCTAGGGCGATACGAAAACTTTGATGATCTTCAAATAGTCTTTGAACAGGGGCCTTCGGCAATGCGAGCACTTAAGTTAGATGGTGTATATCATCAAACCAACAAGTTTTATATTTCTTGGACGCCGACTTCCAATGATTTGGGTGAGAATCAGATAAGGTTTAGAGTTGATGATCGTCTAAATAGTAGTGTTTCTAGTGCGTATACAATTACGGTAGTGGACGATAATAGCGCTCCGGAAATTACTTCAAGAGGTGTACCTGATGCTGAGGTGTCTATTCCTTATTCTTATCAAGTAGAAGCTATCGATCCAGACGGAGACAACTTATCTTATAAACTCCTATTAGCTCCTGAAGGGATGAGTGTAAGTGATACAGGGTTAATCACCTGGACTGCACTAGAAAGAGATTTGGTTGAAGAGCCACCTGCTTACACGCGTTTCATTGTCTGGGTCGAAGTATCTGACTCAAAAGGTGGAAGTGATATTGAAAAATACTATTTAAGTTTGGATGAGTTCTACAATCGAGCTCCAGAATTCGTACCGTCATACCATCCTTTAATCGCCAAGGTTGGTGTTCCCTTTGTTCACCAGGTGGTGGCTACAGATAGAGAAGGAAACTATCCACTAGAATACATACTCAGTTCAAGTTCGTCTGAACCTACTATTGATACTTCTACTGGCGTGATAACCTGGGTTCCGGGCCACGCTGGTAGATACTGGCTCAACGCAATGGTGAGAGACAGTGAAGGTCGTTATGCGTCTGCAAATAACGAGTTCTGGTATGTAGATGTAGTCGAAAGCTCTGAGTCTCTAGACGCCGAGCTCAGCCTAATCAACAAACCATTGACCACGGCATTCGTAGGTCAAGCCTATCAATATCGCTTCTTCGGCGAATCCAGCTTAGGTGGCAATGTCGTAGCAAGCTTGGTTAACGCACCACAAGGTATGACCATTACGCCGAATCAGCCTTATGAGGGTGCCTACGAAATTAACTGGATGCCGGATGAAGCCGATTGTGTGCATGACGTTGAGATTGTGCTTATGGACGAATACGGAAACAGTCAGCCAGTGCATTACTCAATCGATGTTCACAATGCACCGAAGAAATTAAATCGCTTCCAATGCTCATTGGATAACGAGCTGTGCGCGGCACCATGAGGAGGGATACCATGAACTTAAGCAATCAAGAAAATTTACTGTGCACAACTAATTCAAAAGGGAATGCTGCAATGGTTTCTCATCTTTCTCCAATGATGCGTTTTATCGCACGTATCGTTTTGACCTTAATCTGTTTTGTTTGGTACAGCTCTTATGTGCACGCTGCGGTAGAGCGAATGACAAAAGAACCTGCGCAAAACCAAATTGAACACTATTATCCGCTGGGCGCTGAACTTGAAAAGCTTCGTACAAACTTGAAGCACTTACTTCGAGAAGCGAGTAAACCTTCGAGTCAAGGAAAGGCAAAGCCATCAACACAAATTGAGAATCTTGCTCTCATTAAAGAGTTAGATGACGCCCTTCGCGAGCAAATGTCTGTAAGGCTAGCTCACCTTCAAAAGCAAAAGGCGTTAGATAAAATATCGCAACGCCAGGCGCTGAATAACGAAGTCTATGAGCGTGATATGAATGCCCTGTATCAGAATTTGGAGACTATCGAAAAGATAGGCGAAGATGCTTCCAGGCAGCGTGAAAAACGTAAGGCGATTACTCAAGCGCTTACATTACTCAAGTCGCCTTTATCTCGCCCTCACGAAAGTTACAGTAATGATTTAGACTTTATTGGTTCGGCTCCTCGTGAAATCTATTCCTCTCAAACTCAAATTAATAGCTTATTAGGGACTGATAATGGAAGCTATTCTACGACTGACAGTGCCACAGAGATTACTCAGGCGATTACAGGCAAAGTTGCGGAACTCGGCACCGATCCTTTGAGTTTGTATAACTGGGTACACGATACTATTCGCTGGATTCCGAGCTTTGGTGTGATGCAAGGTGCTGATTACACGCTTCAATCAGAACAAGGCAATGCCTTTGATAGCTCAAGCTTATTGATCTCGCTGCTAAGAGCCGCGGGTCACGAAGCAAGATATAAATACGGTGTCGTCAATATACCTGCCGACCAAGCAAGAAATTGGGTGGGTAACGTTAAGAATGCTGCAGCGGTTGCCAACCTTATGAGCCAAGGTGGGATTCCACAACACCAGTATAGCTATGGGGGTGATGTTGAAGAGATACAGCTTGAGCATGTCTGGGTTGAGGTAAAGCAAGGTGAAACCTGGTATAGCCTGGACCCGAGCTTTAAACAATACACTTATACCGATGGGTTGGATCTTGAAAATCAGGTCGCTTTTGATGCGCAAGGTTTATTAACTTCCTTGGAAGAAAGTTCAGTCAGTAACGAAGCTGAAGGTTGGGTACAAGGTGTTAACACCTCCTTAATTGAAACGGAGTTGGCCAACTATCAAACTGAATTGGAAACCTATCTAAATAACAATGCGCCAAACGCAACATTGGGCGATGTGTTGGGCTTGCAAACCATCATTCCTAGCGAGTTTTTAGCACTTGAAGAAGTTGCTCTGGGCTATGAGATTGAATTCAGCGCAACCATTGATCACCTTCCTGAAACCTTATTTCATAAGTTCCATTATCAAGTGGGTTCTGCCATCAGTTACGATTATGGCCAAAGCTTCAGCTGGGGGAGTGAATACTTTGAATTATCAGACTTCACGACTAATCTTGTAGGTAAAGATATCGCCTTCAGCTTCCGTCCCGCTACGGCAGACGATGAAGCGGCGATCGAAAGCTATTTACCCGAGACGATTGAAACTGTTGATGATCTGCCAAGCAGTTTACCCGCAGGTGCAATTCAAATGATTGGTGAGTTAACGGTTGACGGTGAGGTGGTACACAGTACGCCAGCAATTGCCTTAGGTGAGTCCTTAAAGACACGTTTAGGTTTTGCACCGGCACAACAGAGCTTCAAGTTTACTGAAAACAATGTTGTGGCTGGCCAATACCAAGCGATTGGAATTGATATGCAAGGGATCAGCCCAACACAACTCGAGGACTTACAAACAAAGTTGGAAAATACCCAAGCACAGCTTGAAGCAGACAATTCAGCGAGTTTGACGAAACATGACGTGGTAGGAAATATCATCCAGGCAGGAGTCCAAGGCTATTTGGCAATGACCTACGCCACTGACCGAATTGCTGCACAAGCCGCAGGTGTTGCTTATTACCGACAACCCAGTTACGGCACCTTCAGTACACAGATGGAAGTAAGCTATTTGATAAATGGTACACCGAATCAAGTAAACTTCACCGGTGTTGTGATGGATATCGACCGTTTGAACAACAACGTTGAAGAAAAGAAGAATTGTTATGAAGGCTGGGTAGCCTTTAACCGAGCATCAGGTATGCGAAACAGTGCCTACGAGCACCAGATTCCCGAACAGTTATTTTCAACCGATACAGAGCAGGCTGAAGGTGTCTCGACAGCCAAAGCACTCGCGATAGCAATGGCACAAGGACAAAAGATCTATACGTTAACTTCAGCTAACGCATCACAGCTGAACTTCATTGCGATTGATGAGGGGGCTAGGTCGGAGATTCAAGCTGCTTTGCTTCAAGGGCTTGAAGTAACGGTTCATGAGTCACCTATTACTGTTAATGGATGGCATGGATCGGGTTATTCGATCATCGATACCGAATACGGTGTTGGTGCTTATAAGATATCTGGTGGAGCTAGTGGTTCCGCTGTACAGAATCTAGCTAACTTTTCAGATGCTGTCTCTTGGGTTTCTCTGTTTGCAGGTGGATGGCACACAGCAATGGGGCTTCTTCATAGTCCATATGGTTTCACCGTAGCTGCGATTGCTAGCTATACTAATTTGTTCACAACCGTTATGGCTTGGGCATTAGTATGTGGTGATCCAGCAGTAAATATGCTCTTTTACATGCTCTCTACTTTCATGTTTGCGTTATCTACCATTTTATCTACTGGTGCCTTCGGGATTGCTGGAATTATATTTTCCTTATTGCTCGCGTCCATGATGCAATATCTAGCATTACATTTATCTACGTCAATGTCTTCTTCGTGCAGGAACTAATAATGATAAAGAAAAAATGTGGTGTGTGTGGGAGCGATTTTGACCCTAGTATTAACAAATTATGTCATACATGTGGTTCTTATAATCGGATTAACTTTGAACTGGCATTTGCTTTGAGCTTGTTTTTCATTTTACCTTCCGCTGCAATTGTGAAAGGGACAGGAAACTTTCTCTACTTATTAACAGGCCTTATAGGTCTAGCTATTTACGTATTTAATATTAGATTTGTAAGAGACAAAGAAAAAACTTTCGGTGTTTTGTTAAGAGCTAAGGAATATAACAACGATTTTGAGGCACTAAAAGCGAATGGTATGGGCCCTTTGAACTTTTTGTACAATCATGGAGATGAGATCTCTGGATTAAGGAAATTAGAAAAATGGTCTGAGTTAAGAACATTGGTTTTCAAAAACGATATGATGGCTGTTCCACTAGAGAATGAAGATCAAGTAAAACAGATTGATATATTGTTGGGTTTTGAGGATGTAATGTCTTGTCTTGAAAAAGAGAATGAACGAATGATGTTATTTATTGATAAATGTCAAAGGTATAACAAAGATCTAATTTCAGATCTTGATAGAAAAGGTATTTATTCAATATCGCCCTTTGATTAGAGGAATATCTGGGGTTGATAGAACTTCCGCTAACGCATCACAGCTGAACTTCATAACGATTGATGAGGGGGCGAGAGCTGAGATTCAATCTGCCTTGCTTCAAGGGTTAGAAGTCACGGTTCATGACAGCCCGATTACGGCAAATGGATGGCAAGGATCAGGTTACTCGATCATTGATACAGAATACGGTGTAGGTGCTTTTAAGATATCTGGTGGAGCTAGTGGCGGTGGCGTTACGCTGCCAGTAGAAATCAATGCAGCTCTCTTCGCAGTTCAATTCGCACTTGAAGAAACATGGGCCTACGTGAGTTATCTCCTTGGTATTCTAAGTAATGAGGCTGGAGCCGTGTTGGGTGCGATTAGTGGCTTTACCTTAGTGGCAAAGATACTAAACAACTCATGCTCTAGTATCGCTAGTTCTGGTTTAAAGATTCTCGCCATCACTCTCGTAGTAACGTCTTTCATGACATCTGTTTTACCGATGCTTGCTGTAGCGACAATAGGTGCAAATGCAGTGACGTTTTTTGGAGCGCTGTTTGGAGCTTTGGCTGCCTTACTACAACATGAAATAGGTAAATCGTGTGACTAAGAGGAATAAAGTAAAGAACCTTATTGGATCTCTGGGTTTGGCTTTGATTGCGATCAGGGCTCTCGTTGTGGGAGATATTTGGCTGCCAAGTACGGTTGTACGAGTATCTGATGACCCAATTTTGTATTGGGTGACAGTTTCTGTGTTGGTCTTAAGTGCAGCGGTTATAAGTGTAAGGGCCGTTAGGGCCAGAATTGAATAATAAGTCTGATTCAGGTAATAGTTGTTATCTTACATAGAGATTTGGACCTCTGCTAACTCATCACAGCTGAACTTCATCACGATTGATGACGGGGCTAGGGCTGAGATACAAGCAGCTCTAGTGCAAGGACTGGAAGTCACAGTTCATGAAAACCCTATTACGGTAAATGGATGGCAAGGCTCTGGCTATGAAATAATAGATCCTGAATACGGTGTTGGGGCATATAAAATATCTGGTGGGGCGAGTGGTGGTTTTCTCGACGATGTAGTTGTATCGAGTATAATTACGTTAATGGGTTACTCTATTGCTCCAATCTTCTTTAGTGGTGGATTGGCATTCGGGCCAATTGCACTGGCGGTACTTGCAGCTGTCAATTTCGGTTTTTGGGTACACTCTATGAGACATGCTGACAGTTATCAGGATTTCAACACTAATAACTTGGTAACTGCATTAGGAATCTCAGGGGGGTATGCTTTATTGAAGTTAGGAGCAAATAGAAAGACGATTCCTCTTATAGTATTTTTTGAGGGACTTCTCTTGGCATGGTCGGCTCCATGAAGAATAAAATTATCTATCTGCTCTTAATGGTTATTGGTTACATTGCACACGTAATCATAGTTACCGGTTTCCTAGGAGGTGAGAACGTAATTGGCAATTATGCGTTCTCATTTTTAACATTAGCAATATCCGCAAGAGCCCAAGGGTACCTGTGCGGTATTTGTTATATGTACAACAAGAGCAGCCGAAGGACAGCGCCATTCTTAGTAGTAGAAAGAATATTGCTTCCGTGTTTTCCAATATACTTATTTGGTATTCCATTCTTGGGTTGGAATGTTGTATCTACGGTTGTTTTAGCGACCTGCGCTGCATCAATTTTTCTTTTTCAGTTCGTGATACGGGATTTAGAGGAGTATTTTTGGTCTATCAGAGGGGGAGTGTTGGCAAAATTGCCTGACAGCGGTGAGGCATCAGTCTTGGATACGAATAAAATATTGATTCAGTTCTATTTCCTGGTACTGGTTCTTCCACTGTTAGGAGTTGTTGTTGGAAGTTTCTATCAGTAGTTCGAGTTAACTTCAGCTAACGCATCACAGCTGAAATTTTGCTGAATTATCAGATTTCTCTATTGTCTTAGTAAAAAGTAGATATTGAAGAGACGTGGAGGTGAAAATGACTTGCTCATCATCACTTTTAGCAATTCGACCGTGGAATAAAGGTGTCCTTGTAGGGCAAAAGCTCCCTCTTAAGCTTGAACAGGTTTGGGCTATTCGGATTAGGCTGGAGGTGGAGAATAATGTGAGAGATCTCGCGCTTTTTAACCTCGCAATAGATAGTAAACTACGAGGGTGTGATTTAGTTAAGCTCCGCGTATATGATGTGTACAATGGAAAAAGCTGCAAGTCTAGAACTCAAATCATACAGAAAAAGACCAAAATACCTGTCAAATTCGAAATAACATCGAAGACGAGGGAAGCTATTTTGGTATTGATTGAAAAGCTGCGTTTAGAGCATGCTACTTACCTCTTCCCAAGCCGGTTTTCTCATAGAAGTCATATATCAACTAGACAATACTACAATTTAGTAAAGAGGTGGGTTGCTGCTATTGGGTTGGATACAAGATTTTACGGAACGCACTCCTTAAGAAGAACCAAAGTAGCCCAGATAAAGACTTAAGGTCCATTCAACTGCTGTTAGGGCACAGGAGTCTTGGAAGTACGGTACGATATTTAGGGGTGGAGCTTGATGATGCCTTAGCATTATCAGAGAGGATTGAAATTTGATGCTGGTTTGTTATCTCTGAAGGTCTGCTTCGTGGTGTCAGTTCAAAACATTGTAGGAGTTATTTTATAAAGGGGGTTTGTTGCGCAGGGAGTAACAGTATCGCTTTGTGCTTCCACTAAATACAAATTTTGGCCGGAAAATCCGCTCCTTTATATGACTGTTGAACGGCGACTTTGTGGAATTTAGAATCACGAGAAATCTTCTTTACATCTCAGGCGGACAAACTTAGGTACCAATTAGCGGTCAATCATTGGTATCAGTAATAAATGTATTGAGAGTGGTGAATCAGGCACAAAAAAAGGCGATCCGAAGATCGCCTTTTGAGTTGTCGCTAATAGAACCTACTTCTCTGCGCCCTGACCAAAGTCAGTTGCACCAACGAGCACAGACATGTTGCCATGAGGGTGTTGGTTTTCATACATTAGCTGATGAGAGTCAGGAAGCTCTTCATAGGTAAAGGTTTTAGATAGGCAAGGGTCGACTTTACCTTCAATTACCAAGTTATTTACGCCGATTGCTTGATCATCATTTGCGAAGTGTGAGCCCTGCAGACGCTTCTGACGCATCCAGTGATAACGCAGGTCTAAGGTCGCGTTGAAGCCGGTAGTACCTGCACAAACTACAACCATACCGCCTGTTTCAGCAACGAAGATAGACGTAGGAATAGTAGTTTCGCCTGGGTGTTCAAAGACAACATCAACACCACGACGCTCGCCAAGGATATCCCAGATAGCTTTACCGAATGCACGCGCACCTTTGCTCCACTTAGCGTAAGCGGACTCATCTTTCCAGTGTGGCATCATGCCCCAGTGGTCGAAGTCTTTACGGTTTAGGCAGCCAACAGCGCCCAATTGCATGCAGTAATCAAACTTACTCTCGTCAGAAACAACAGCGATTGGCTTAGCGCCCATTGCTGCAGCGATCTGAATAGCCATACAGCCTAGGCCGCCAGCGCCACCCCAGATAAGGACAACGTCATCCTTCTTAACGTTGTTTGGTGCCCATGCCATAAGCATGCGGTAAGCGGTTGCGCCCACTAGCATATAAGTTGCCGCTTCTTCCCAGTTAAGGTGCTTAGGTTTTGGTAGGCATTGGTGATCCTGAACTTTAGTGAACTGTGCAAAGCTGCCAAAGTTAGTTTCATAACCCCAAATACGAAAGCTAGGGTCATACATTGGATCGGTACCTTTCTGCTCAGCTTTACAGCCTTTCTGCCAGCTACCACAATGAAGAACAACTTCATCACCCACTTTTACGTTAGTAACATCTTTACCGATTTTATAAACGATACCTGAAGCATCGGAACCACCGATATGGAATTCTTCCGGTTCACCTTGCTTGTTACGCGCGCCGATAACGTCAACCGGTACGCCAAGACCTGCCCACACGTTATTATAGTTAACGCCTGCTGCCATAACGTAAACAAGAACTTCGTCATCTTTGATTTCGGGTGTATCAATGACTTCCTTTTGGAAAGCTTTCATCGGCTTACCAAAGCGCTCTGGGCGGATTAGCCAAGCATTCATTTTTGCAGGAACTTCACCTAGTGGTGGCGCTTCACCGATGTCATATAGTTCTTTAGTCATTTAGTTTTCCTCATGATTTAAATGTCGCTAAATTGTTGTTAGTTTTTAAATTCTTTTGATTGTGTTGTTATTATTGTTTAAATTTTGATTCAAGTTGTTGATATGTATCAAAAAATCTAGTCATGAATCTGATTAATGAATTGGGCAATAATTGTTTTAAATCTTAACTCTTTTTCTTCAAGGCTTCCTGTATGGAGGCCTTTATCCTGAGCGAAGTGCTCGTATACCCCTTCACCGAACTCGCCGTAAGCTTGTTTAATCCACTTATGTAAAAAGTAGTTTTCTTGCTTTTCCAAAGCTTCCTGACTAATAGCTTGGTCGCGATATGCAAGTACGTGATCAGCCAGTTCAGTAATACCTTTGCGCTTTATTGCGCTGGTTAAAAATATATCTTTAACATTTGCTTGCTTTTTATCACCGGCATTTTCTACATAAATACTGGCTAATTTTAGACTCGATTTAAGCAAGTGCAGACTTTTTTTCGCTAAATTATCTTCATCACATTTATTGATGATAAAGGTGTCCGGGACTTCCATGATTCCGGCTTTCATAAACTGAACCTGATCGCCAGCCAATGGCTGCATTACCAGGCAGGTATGGTCGCTAAGTTTCTGAACTTCAATCTCACTTTGGCCGATACCGACCGTTTCAATGATGATCAGATCAAAAATTTTTCTTAGCAAGCGCGTTACGTGGAAGGTTTGCTTACTCATTCCACCCAAGTCTTGCTGCGAGGCTTGAGATCGGAAAAATAGTCGCTTGTCTTTTACCGGGAAAATTGTCCGTGTCCGGTCGCCGAGCAGGGCGCCGCCAGACTCATGGCTAGAAGGGTCTATCGCCAAGACAGCGATCGACATGTCCGAACGCTCTTTAAGCAGCGTTAAGCAAAGCTCGCCGATTAAACTCGACTTACCTGCACCGGGCGTACCGGTAATACCCAAGACCATACCTTGTTTGTCGTTACCAGATTGCTTCTTTTCTAGATAAGAGACAATCTGGTGCCGAGTGACAAAGTTCTGCGTGGTATTTCGCTCAAAGACCGAAATTAGTTGGGCAATTGGCCACTTCTCTAGATTGGCTGCTTGCTCTAACTGCTGCGCGACTTTCTCAGGTAGCTCTGACTGCATTTGTGCAGTCAGTTGATCAAGCGCAAGATCAGGCTTAGTTTGCTTTTTGTGCATTAATGACGTCCATGATCTCGTTCATCACTGCCATTAGGTCAAAATCTTTTGGCGTGAAAATGCGCTTAACACCCTTGCTTTGAAGTGATTCAAAGTCTGGTGTTGGAATAATGCCGCCCAGAATGACAGGAATCGCATCCTTGGCATTATTGTTTTCTAACTCTTCAAATAACTGATCAATAATCTCGTTGTGAGAACCAGAAAGCAATGAAATACCGATCACATCGACGTTTTCTTCCAAAGCCGATTGCACGATATCTGCAGCACTTAAGCGAATACCGAAGTAGATAACATCGAAGCCTGCATGACGCGCTGCAACAGCAATCATTTCAGCACCATTTGAGTGGCCATCAAGGCCCGGCTTGCCAACGACGATACGAGGGCGATAGCCATTCGTTTCGATGAATTGCTCAACTTTAGCTCGAACCTGTTCCAGGGTATCTGACTCGATTGTCAGCGCCTGACCATCAACACCTGTTGGTGGACGGAATTCGCCGAAGGCTTCACGTAAGGTATCTGACCATTCGCCCGTGGTTACGCGCGCTTTTGCACATTCAATAGAGGCTGCCATCATATTTTCGCCATTTTTTGCGGCTTCAGCCAAGGCTTTTAGAGAAGCTTCTACACGGGCGGCATCGCGGCTGGTTCGTGTATTGTTTAAGGCATCAATGGTTTTCTGAGCAGCTTCAGCGTCGACCATAAATATACCGCCGTCACTGTCTCCAACGAGTGGTGATTCAATACCGTCTGTCCACTTGTTCTTACCGACCACAACTTGCTCGCCTTGAGCCAGCTTGCTCATTCGCTCGCCTTGAGAAGAAACAAGAGAAGACTTCATATAACCGGTCTTGATAGCTTCAACACAACCGCCCATATCTAGAATCTTATTAATTTCTGCAAAGGCTTGCTCTTTTAGCTCAGCTACTTTTGATTCGATAACCTTAGAGCCTTCGAATAGGTCAGGGTACTCAAGCAAGTCAGTTTCATAAGCCATAACTTGCTGAAGACGCAGTGACCACTGCTGATCCCAAGGGCGCGGAAGGGATAGAGCTTCGTTCCAGGCAGGTAGCTGAAGTGCGCGACAACGTGCGTTACGGCTAAGTGTCACGCCTAATGTTTCGATCAGAATACGCCATGCATTGTTTTCTGGCTGTTCTTCAGTCAAACCCAAAGAGTTAACCTGAACACCGTAACGGAAGCGACGGTATTTAGGGTTCTTAACACCGTAACGTTCACTGGTGATCTCATCCCACATTTCGCCAAATGCGCGCATTTTGCAGGTCTCTTCTACAAAGCGCATACCAGCGTTTACAAAGTAAGAAATTCGGCCAACGCAACGCTCAAACTCTTCTTCATTGAAGCAGTCACGTTCTTTGATTGCATCCAGAATTGTAATTGCTGTTGTCAGAGCGAAAGCGAGTTCTTGAACAGGCGTCGCGCCGGCTTCTTGAAGGTGATATGAGCAAATGTTTGAAGCATTCCATGAAGGAATGTTGTGCAAGCAGTATTCATACATGTCGACGATAATGCGAATAGAATCTTCTGGTGGGAATATGTAGGTACCACGTGCCAGGTACTCTTTGATCAAGTCATTTTGAGTCGTGCCTTTAAGCTGGCTAATATCTATGCCACGCTCTTCAGCTAAAGCAACATACAAAGATAATAACCACATGGATGTACCATTGATGGTCATCGAGGTGTTCATTTCCTCTAAAGGAATGTTATCGAATAGTACTGCCATGTCATCGAGTGAATTGATCGGCACGCCGACCTTGCCAATCTCGGGTTTCGCAATATCATGATCGGAGCTGTAACCACATTGCGTGGGGAGATCCATTGCAATACTTAAACCCGTCTGGCCTTTTGCCAGGTTATTACGGTAAAGCTCATTGGAGGCCCAAACATTGGTGTGTCCGGCGTAGGTTCTGAAAATCCACGGACGGTCTTTGCTCGGCTTATCTTCTTTATCGTAGATCAGATGCGCTTTATTTTGCTCACTCATGTTACTTCATTCCGATGTGGGTCGATTCCGAGAGTACTTGAGGCTCTGTCCTCGACACTGCATGTCGCTAGTTCAATGTTTATTAGAGATCGGTCAAAGCGTCTTTCAATAGGAAAGTTTTTGAATGATCTCTTTTAGGGTTTGCTTAGCCAGCACAACAGCTTGGCTGGCTGAGAATCAAATCGCAATCTACGCTGCGTTCTCGATTAGGGTTCTGGCAATTACTTTCAGTGCAAGAGTCTCTTCAGCACCTTCAAAGATAGAGAGTACGCGGGCATCAATCCAGTAACGGCTCACTGCTGATTCTTCTGCATAGCCCATACCTCCGTGAATCTGCAATGCCTCACGTGTTAGCCACTCAGAAGACTTACAAGCAAATAGTTTCACTAGGCTGGCTTCCATCTGGCCTTTGCCTTCATCCATCAAACGGCCTACGGCGTAGGTAAACTGGCGCGAAGCGGTCATCAAGGTCGCCATGCGAGATAGTTTGCTTAGGGTAAGCTGGTATTCACCCACAGGCTGGCCAAATACTTTACGTTCTTGTGAGTAGCTGATCGCACGCTCATAAGCGGCTTGCATGAGGCCATTTGCACGTGCAGCAGTTTGGATACGTCCACCAGAGAAACCTGCCATCGTGTAATAGAAGCCTTTACCCAGGCCTTCTTCACCACCTAACAAGTGGCTGTCTGGAACAAAGACATTATCGAAGAATACGTCGAAAGAGTGCATGCCTCGGTAACCGATTGTTGGGATTGCTTTCCCGCTTAGCTTACCGCCACCTTCTTGCTCGTATTCAAAATCATGGCCGTCGAAAGAAGGTTTTTCAACTAGGAACATGCTTAAGCCTTTGTGGCCCAAGCCTGGATCAGGGTTAGTACGCGCTAGTGTTAACAAAACGCCAGCTTTACCGCCAAAAGTACACCATGTTTTCGCGCCGTTAAGTACCCAACCACCGTCAACTTTTTCAGCTTTTAGTTTCATGCCTGCAACGTCAGAACCAAAATCTGGCTCGGTAATGGCAACTGCGCAGGATGGGTCAGCCCAAGCTAGCTTTGGCAGCCAATATTGTTTCTGTTCTTCAGTACCACCGGCCATGAGAGCTTTAGAAAGAATCTCAGGACGTGTAATCAAACTACCTGCTGCGGCTAAAGAGCCACGAGACAGTTCTTCAGTTACAACGATCATGCCCATGTTATCTTCACGGTCGTCTGGCTGTAAGCCGTCGTAGCGCTCTGGAATAGACAAACCGAAACAGCCCATTTCAACCAATGGCTTTAGAATTTCATCAGGAACCATCAAATCTTCGCGATGAATATGCTCTGCTTTTGGCATGACAACGTCTGTTGCAAAGCGCTGGAATGATTCACGCATGATTTCTTTATCTTCATCAAGTAAAGGATCAGTTGTGCAGCCATCTTGACCTAGCATGATTTTACCAAGCTCAACAAGTTTAGCAGTTTGCAGGTAGGTGTCGCAGAAATCCACAACAGCATCGTTGTCAAAGCTTTCAGCAAACTGTTCTTTAGACAAACCAAACTCTCTGGGTTTGGTGGCTAGACGAGCTTTAGTGCTTTGTACGGCTTCAGCACAGAACATCAATGCAATCGTTTCTTCGAGGTAGAGTTCTTCTTGTTCGCCTTTAGAGGCTCTGATTTTTTCAGCGTAATCACAGATTGAGCTAGCGGCTGCAATTTCAGCAGAAGCGTAGGCGAGGTCATAGGATACAACCTGGTATTCGTCTAATTTATGCCCGGAAAGGCGGCCCGTTTCGTTCAAGCACAGGTGCTTGATATGGCTTAGAGAAGTGTTGAGGGCATTCTGCGCGTGGCTGACGACAGCGCGTGCGTTCGAGATTAGCGTTGATGCTTGTCCAGACAAAGGGGAATCTCCTAATGTAAATACGTAGAAAAAAATCTAAAAAAATGGGTGTTAACTATAATTAACCGGCCATAATATAGGAAAAAAAAGGGTAAAAAAAGCTTTTGGCTGAGGCTATATTTTCTTTCGAATGAATTTAGCTGGTTAGTTGGGAAAAGTATTTGTTGCCAGGTCTATATCTAATTGGTACTACTTATAAATTAAGCTGGCGTGTGCTGACTTCAGGAAAGTGCATAATATTGGTTTCTACCATGCTCTTTTGCGTAATAAAGTGCAGTATCCGCTTCTTTTACTAACTCGCTTCGGTCATTACGAAAATTTGGTGTCGTGGTTGCACCACCAATGGAGCAGGTAATATTGATGACTTGACCATCTATTTCGAACTCTAAGTCTGATACTGCCTTAAGCATGCGCTTGGCAATATTCTCGGCACCATTTTTGTTTGTATTAGGTAGCAAAACGATAAACTCTTCACCGCCGTAGCGTGCGACGCAGTCAGAAGGTCGGGCAACCTCATCGTTGATCGCTTTGGCTGTTTTCTTCAAACAGTCATCGCCAAACATGTGACCATAGTTATCATTGAGGTTTTTGAAGAAATCCAGGTCAATCATAATGAGACTTAATGGGCAGGACATTCGCGAGCAGCGTTTCCACTCTTTACTGTATTCTTTATCAAAGAACATTCGATTCTTTAGCTGTGTGAGCGGATCTGTGGTGCTTAATTGTTCCATGAGCTCAGCCCTCTCTTCTGCAACCAAGTGATTGGTAATCGCAGACCAGTAGTCGTTATGGCTCGCTTTGGAAGAGGTGAATATGTAAGTCAGGCAGATACTGCATAACAAGGCATACATTAAGTTGCTGGTACTGCCATCATGAATCAAGGCGCCAATCACGGGCAGAAGCATAAAGATAGGGTAGAGAGTCCGGATTTCCGAAGATATGCTCAGTGTACTAGCACCGCCGACAGTGAAGGCGGGGGTAATAATTAAAATAGCGGTTTGCATCACTGTTAAACTGTCATCATAGATAACCCAGGCCGACATGCAGCCCCAATGAAGTGCTGCACCAAGAATAGTGATGACAAGCCATTGATGTAAGACGGGAATGTTAGGTGAGGGGCTACGGTTAAGTATTAATAGATGAGCAATTCGCAAGGCAGCAAATAATATGATTAGCCCCGTGTTTAGATAGAGAAAGCTGGGGTTGACTTGATCAAGGTTGAAGGTAAAAGCCAGAATTACCCAAACACCAAAATAGGTTAATATGCCGCTCTTTGCTCTATTCGTCAGGTCAGCTAAAGCATGGCTTTGCAGTTGTTGATGGTAATGAGGCATTTTTTATTCTGGCCTTCCGGTTTATCTTTATTATTTGCGTCTATATATCTGGCAGTATAAAGCATTCCTTACTAGGGCGTGATAATAATTTTCCCAATATGCTTATTAAGAGACAAGGTTGAAAAAGCTGACTGATAATCGGACAAACTAAAGGATTGAGCAATAACTGCTTGTAGATGACCTTCGCTAAATCCGCGACGAATTGCAGTAATGGCTCTTTGCTTCTGTTGCTCCTGTTCTAGTGTCTGGTCGACCGTATAGCCTTTTAGCGTCAACAAGCGCTTCATCAATACACCTGCGTGAATATCCATGGGCCGCCTGTCGAGCATTCCCTGAATTACAATTCTACCGCCTCGTGTTGAGGCTTTTACCAGGCCATGTGTGCCAGGGCCTGCCACGGCATCAAATACCAGGTCGCTTCCTTTTCCCTGGGTTATGCTCATCACTTCTTCGGCATATTTGAGGTTAGCTTCATCATCTCTGTCTTGGACGATGACATGCGGTGCGCCGAGTTGGCTCAGTATTTCTGCCTTTTCTTGACTAGTTGTGGTGGCTATGGGGTTTGCGCCAATCATGTTGGCGATTTGGGTAGCCGCGATACCCACGGAACTTGATGCTGCGGTGATAACGACATTTTCACCCGGTTTGAGGCCTCCCGCTTCAATCAAGCCTCCCCAGGCAGTGAAGTAGGCCATCCAGATTGCGCCACAGTGTTCATCGGGTACCGAGTCAGGGCTCGGTATGAGCGATGCTTCGTTATAGGCTCCATATTCTGCCAGTGTGCCTTGTGAATGAACATCAAAGCTCATTGGGCATAGGGCCACTTTGTCACCTAGCTTAAAGTTACTTTTACCGTCAGCTGGTAATGCGTCAACAATCCCGGCGGCTTCGAAGCCTAACCTGCTTCCTGGGTTTGGCTTGATAAAGTAGCGGTTTTGACAGAATAGAAGGTCGCCTCGATTCAAACCAATGGAGCGTATTCTTACTCCTACCTGGCCTGGTAACGGGGCTGGTTGATCTTGTTCTATCAGTTCAAGGCTATCCAGGTTTGGTGGAGAGCTTATGCTTAGGGCTTTCATAGTTTGGCTGTTCACGCTAGAAGGGTCGTTAATTTGGTGCAATATTGAAGCTGATGTTGCTCAAAAAAGCTATAGGTTTTTAAAAGACATAAGCAGCTGAAATCACACCTGTAAGAAATAATTCACTAAACTAACACGCCGCCTTAAGAATGTTTGTTCAAACTGGGTTTACAGTAAAAGAATCTTAAGGGGAGTAGCAAGATGCTTGAAGCCGTTTATCAATCGAAGAAAATTTCCAAGGAGCAGCTTTCCGGGCAGATGCTTGGCGTATCAAACCTGATACTGGGAATGAGTGTTGCCATGCCGCGTCTACTTCTTAGCTGGCTAAGTGAATGCGCTGAACAAGAGCGAGTTGCGCCGTTTAATTTGTATTACATGCACGGCTCAGAACATCTACGTAATACGCTTCTTAAACCGTCTTTGTCGGGGAGGATCTCGCCCAGGCCATTATTCTTAAGCGCCTCAGACCGACAAGCGCTGGCTGAGTCAAAAGATGAAGCATGGATGCAGTTTGTACCGACTAATTTTCATCAGGTTGGACGTTTGCTGACTGCCCATATATCACCGGATTGTTTTATGGTGACAGTCTCAAGTATGGATAAACACGGTTATTTTAGTCTGGGGACTAATGCCGACTATGGCGCGAGTGTCATTCGTAAAGCCAGGCGAGTGGTGTTTGAGGTTAACTCGAATATGCCTAAAACGTTTGGTGAATGTACCATTCATATTTCCGAGATTGATGCACTGGTCGAACATGATGAGGCTCTGTGCGAAACGCAATTATCTGAGCCTGGTCCAATAGACAAGATAATTGCCAGTCAGATTGCAGAACATATCCATGATGAAGATACATTGCAGATGGGAGTTGGTGGTGTGCCAAATGCGGTGCTCGGAATGTTAGATAGCCACCGAAATTTAGGCCTGCACTCTGAGTTGTTTTCGCCCGCGATGGTTAGGTTGATTCAGTGGGGAGTTCTGACCGGTAAGAAAAAATCCTGGATGCAGCACAAGCACGTGTTTACCTTAGCTTTGGGTGACAAAGCGATGTATGACTTTATGGATGATAACCCTTCGATCGTTGGTTATCCTGCTTCCTGGGTGAATAATCCGGCAGTGATCAGTAAGAACAATAATATGGTTTCTGTAAACGCTGCAATCGAAGTTGATTTGACGGGGCAGGTGAATGCAGAGCATATGAATGGTCAGCAGTTTTCAGGCACCGGAGGGCAGTTGGATTTTGTGAGGGGGCTTATATGGCCGAGAATGGCCGTTCTTTTATCGCGCTTCATTCTACAGCAAAAAAAGGTCAGGTGAGTCGAATTGTCCCACGCATAGAGGGTGGGGCTGTGACCGATACCCGTATGGATACGCATTATATTGTGACGGAAAATGGCTGTGTAGATTTAAAGGGTAAATCTTTAAGTGAAAGGGCTGAGCTACTAATACAGCTGGCGCATCCCAGGTTTCAGCAAGAGTTGATCGATAGTGCCCGAGCAATGGGGGCTTTGGGAAAAAGTGGGCGAAAGTTGCCCGGTGCAGAAATTGCTTCATAGTTAAAGAGAGGGACGCTTTTATGACTTGGGTCATTGAGGATTATTCCTTTCTAGTATTACAATCGAATAGAAATATCTCTGACATAAAAGTGTCTTAATATGCCAAGGATATGTTTTGTTAAACCCAGTGATGAGGATAGGGAATTGAATACAGATTTTTTGAAAGATCTAAACGAAAAAGCAAAGGAATCACTGGCGCCTATGAGTAAAGTTGGTGAGTTAATGACCAGCTCTATGCAGGAAACCTTCAAAGCACAAATGGAGTCGGCGAAAAAATATTCAGACTTTGCATCGGCCCGTTTTAAAGCATTTACCGAAGTAAAGGACCCTGAGTCTTTACAGGATTTCTTTAAAGAGCAGATGGAAGCTTTTGGCGAGCTAAACGAGCAGATGATGACTGATATTCAAGCACTTAGCGATGCTGGAAGTAAGTTTCGTGAAGAGTTGGAAGAAATTATGAAGTCGGCTTCAGAGCCCAAAACTGAAGCAAAACCAGCTGCTAAAGCGACAAGTAAAGCAAAGTAGTGGTATGACAATGAAGGCCAGTACTACTTAGCAGTTCTGGCCGTTCATGACTTTTTTCGCAGGCACTTTCTCCATACCGCTATCTATACCTCTAGATTGGGTATTTAGCCCTTTTGGCTGCCTGTTCTATAAGAATAATTAGGAACACGCTCTTATGACGAAAAACCTTTTTGATAATCCCTATTGGAAAATGAGTGCCAAGGCAATGGAAGAAAGCCAGCGCGCTTTAACTTACCTTTCAACTCAATTGAATGAAGAGCATGGTAGCTTGCAGGCTGTTGCCAGTGATGCTACAGAGTCTTATCTAAAGTATGTCCAAGAGGTTGTAAAGCATCCTTGGGAAACGACAAAGCAAACGGCAGACTTGGGCAAGAATTACTTTCGTGTCGTTAAGTCGGCTTTATCGCAGGTTGCGGGTCGAGAGGTTGAGCCGGTCGTTGAGGCGGAAAAAGGAGATTTTCGATTTAGTGATGAAGGCTGGGTTGAAAACGCTTATTTTAACTTTATCAAGCAAGCTTATTTGGTGACCGGTCGTGCATGGTTAGATAGCATTAATTCTATGCCAGGCCTTGATGATAAAACGCGTAGCAGAGCAGAGTTTTTTGTCAGGCAGCTCGTTAATGCCGCATCACCTTCAAACTACATTCCTACAAACCCAGAGCTTTTAAGTCTTACGATTAAAACTCGCGGTGCCAATCTGGTGCAGGGCTTTGAGCGCTTTGTAAAAGACTTGGAAAAAAGTGCTGATACCTTAAAAATCACCATGACGGATGATGAGGCCTTTCAGCTAGGTGAAAATATTGCGACCACCAAAGGAAAGGTTGTTTATCGTTGCGAGTTGTTTGAGTTGATTCAATACTCTCCGCTTACCGATAAAATCACTGAGACGCCTTTGCTGATCATTCCACCTTTCGTCAATAAATTCTATATTCTCGATTTATCAGAAAAGAATTCCCTCGTGCGATGGGCGGTAGAGCAGGGGCAGACCGTCTTTATGGTGTCTTGGTTGAACCCGACTGAAAAAGAGCGGAATATCGGTTTCGACCGCTATGTCACCGACGGTGCATTACATGCTCTAGAAGTGGTTGAAAAACAAACGGGGATCCGTGAAATCAATGCGGCGGCCTATTGTATTGGCGGCACCTTATTAATGACTACGCTAGCCTATATGGCTGCGCGTAAGCTAAAGCCTCGTGTTAAGTCAGCAACGCTTTTTACGACCTTGACAGATTTCTCTGATCCGGGAGATATTGGTGTATTTATCGATGACCATACGATTAAAGCGATAGAACATCAGAATAATCAAAAAGGCTACTTCGATGGCAGAGTGATGGCGGTTTCATTCAGCAAACTGCGTGAGAACTCTCTGTATTGGAATTACTATATCCAGAACTATCTAAAGGGTGAGTCTCCGACGCCTTTTGATCTTTTATACTGGAACTCCGATAGTACTAATATCACCGGTGCTTGTCATAACGAGATGCTGCGAAAATTCTATATGGAAAATCGTTTGGTTAAACCAGGTGCTTATGCGGTCAATGGCACCAAAATAGACTTGTCCAAAATAGAAGTACCTTTGTATTTTATCAGTACCCATCAAGATCATATTGCCAAGTGGCGTGTTACCTATGAAGGTGCCAAAATCTGCAAAGACAACGCAACCTTTGTGCTGGGTGAGTCCGGTCATATAGCGGGTATTGTTAACCCTCCAGCGAAGAAGAAGTATTCTTACTGGACGAATGAGAATATTGTTGACGATGCGGATGAGTGGCTCGCGGCGAGTGAGCACCATAAAGGCAGTTGGTGGACACATTGGAACGACTGGCTCCAGCCCTATAAAGGCGAAGAGATCGAAGCTCGTTTGCCCGAAGCAGGAAAGCTTGAAGTCTTATGTGATGCCCCTGGTACCTATGTAAAACGTAAGCTTGGTGTGATGAACTGATAGAAGAAACTATCGTTCTAGGGCAGGCTTTTGTTTTTAATAAAACGCTGCCATTCTAGCAAGGCTTGTTGGAAGTCAAGTAAACCACATTCTGCCTGGAGCTCCTGGTCATATAATTCTGTATTTTCAGGAAGCTCTTCGTAGACCTCATAACCGAGAGCGTTCGCAAGAACTTCTGCTCCCACTTTGTCTAACCTGAGTTGAAATTCAGAGCCTTGAAAGTGGTATTGAGTGATTTGTCCTTTTTCCACTTTGTCTATTATTGTTAAACCTCGTCAATTGCGACGATAGTCTTTAGCTCCATATTGAAGTAAGTAGCGATAGCTTCATGGCCGCTAGAAAATAGGGCTTGCGGCTGGGAACTCTCATCAAACAAAAACTCGTAATCCAATTTTGGCCTCTGTTGTTTGATTAAAACATTTCCAAATCACCATTTTCAACCAGGTGCTCTACAATTTGATCGTTTTCAGTAAACTTTTCAGGTGACCAGCTAAGGTTGAAGATAAGGCGTTGATAGATGGTGATTTCATCAAAGCGGAATTTAGGGTCGATCAGCTTAAACTTAAAGCATAGTTGAGGCTCGGTTGAACCAAAGGACATATGTTTTTGAGAGTGGTTTACCAGCGTTGGGACATAAATACGATTGCCTTCTAAACTCTCAACGGAAGAGAAGTAGCAAGAGCGTGCTTTACCCCAAATCAGGTTGGTGGCTTCGTTGAGAATCGAGTTAATATCATTGCGATTCGGACGCATTGAATGAATGGCAGTTGCGTCAGAGCGAATTAAATCAGTGATTTCCTTTTCAGTGGTCTGCAGCATCATATAACCACGGCACCAGTCACTTTCCAAAGGAATCAGTGTGAACAATTCACCATAGATTAATTGGTCTTTTACCAGGTAGGGGTAATCACAATGAACTTTTACCCCGGGGATCAGGCTTTCAAATACTTGAGTAGAGATCTCCTGAAAGCCCTTGGCCAACTCCAGAGGGTAATACATGCTACAAATATACTCGTTGATCAAACCGTTAAGTTGGTCAATGTTGTTGTTTTCATAGCTGCCAGCAATCGCTTGAAGGACTTCAGGAGAAAGTTCTTTACGCGTTACTCTGCGTAAAAATATCGGTAGTTCAGGACGTTTGCGGTGAATCTGGAGGCACAAATCTAAACCACTTACGCCACTACTATCAGGCGCTTCGGTCAGGAATACACTGCCCAGGTCGAGATTTGACGACAGGACTTCGTCAAACTCACTCGACGCGCCTTCGAGACCGATATGGTCGTCCTCGGTTTTGACTCTTAAACCAACCAAATTATTTTCAATGCAAACATCTTTTAACAAGGTCAATGACGTTTTTTCGAACTCGTGTACAAGTACTTTACTGACAATTTTTGTGTCCTTGCTCATCCATACCTCGTTTAAAACGGACCTGAGAATTAACAAATTTGAAACTGCATTTGATGCTACAACAGTATAGTGTACAAATAAGGCTAGCGAGTAAAATTATCAGATTGAGCCGCTTGTGCTCGAACTTGAGTGTGCTACCTTATATGCTATTAACCAGGAGTCGCTTAAGTACATAGATAATAAAAAGGAAAAATTATGAAAAGTATAATGTTGATGGTCCTATGCGGCTTTTTGGCTTCATTCAGTGCTATCGCTTCTGAAGGCCTGGTATCACTTGAAAGCCCGTATACAGTGAAGAAAACTGCCGACCGATTTGAATCAATTATTCTGGCGAAAGGTCTAAGTTTGTTTGCAAGAATTGATCACAAGGAAAATGCGGAAAGCGTTAATTTGGCTATGCCCGAGACGGAGCTTATTCTTTTTGGTAACCCAAAGGTAGGAACACCTCTAATGAACTGCGCGCCAGCGGTAGCAATCGATTTACCGCAGAAAGTAATGATTCAAAAGGATAATGATAATAAGGTCAGAATTTCATACAACAATCCGGAGTATTTACAGAAGCGTCACGATATTCAAGGTTGTGACCAAGTCATATCTAAAATCGCCGCAGTACTGAATAAGCTGAGTACCGCAGCAATTAGTCAATAATTTAGCCAGCAAACATAACAACCGCTTCGCCTTCGATCACGGTTTCTCCCTGATCGTTTACACAGAGGGTGCTAAGCGTAATGATGGGCTTATCATTACGTATGTTGATAATCTCTACTGTTGCAGTGACTTCCTGATTAATAAATATTGGTTTCTTGAATTTTAAGTCCTGCCCCAAGTAAATGGTACCTTCTCCGGGCAGGTGTTTTCCTAACAAACCAGAAAAAAGGCTTGAAACAAGCATCCCGTGGACTATTTGTTTACCAAATGGTGTCTTGGCTGCATAGTCGGCGTCAAGGTGGACCGGGTTGAAGTCAAGTGATAACTCTGCAAAAGCATTTACTTCTGCTTCAGAAAAACGTTTGCTGATACTTGCGCTTTGGCCAAGACTAACTTTCGACATACTTGTTTTATTCCCTTAATGCTTGTTGTGAGTGATGAGCCGGTAGTGACTAGCTCGATATTAGTTTGTCTACATTAAAAAAAGGTGACACTGATAGACGTCAAGCCAAGGGTATTTAGCCAATAATATTTTCTTTGAATTGTCGTTGGATTTCTTCGACTAGCTCGCGATTTTTAATTAGTGCATCAACGCATTCCCTATCCAGCTTAGTGCCAGCCATGGCGTCAATTTTTGCGAAAGCATCATCGTTTGACCAAGCTTTTTTATAAGGTCTCTCACTGGTTAGTGCGTCAAAGACATCGGCTACTGCGACAATTCTTGCCTCGATAGGGATATCTTGGGCAACTAGCCCATCAGGGTAGCCGGAACCGTCGTAGGCTTCGTGATGGTGGTGGGCGATATTTTTCAGAATGTCGATGTAGTTGAGGCTATCTAGGCTGAAGTTTTCTAACAGCGTATCGATTAGCTCCTTGCCTTTCTCTGCGTGAGATTTCATGATCTCGAATTCTTGATCATCTAACTTTCCTGGCTTTAAGAGTACAGAGTCGGGAATACTAATCTTGCCAATATCATGCAAAGGTGAGAACAGGAAAATATGCTCGACAAACTGGTCGTCAAAACCATATTTATGCGCCAGCTCGTCAGCGATTAGTCTTGAAAATCGGGACATTCGGTCGATGTGCATTGCTGTTTCAGGGTCACGATGGTGAGTGAAATTCATGGCGCTTCTGACAGTTGCTTGTAAGGTACCTACCACATCTTGTTCATGGGATACCAGAAGAACGAGCATGTGAGCTGTCATATCCAGGTCTACCAAGGTGCTTTCTTCAAAGACGTTTTTTTCGAAGGAGTTAAAAAATATAAAGCCGATAAATTGCCCATCTTGATACATTGGAAATGTATAGCTAGAGCCGAAATGACTCTTTTCTAATACTCTCGTATGGGTATTCTGGCCGTCAGAAAAAATTTCCATATTGTTTACGACTCGTGGATTCCCACTCTTGATTATCTCTATCAGGGAAGGGGCATCGCTTAAACTTGCTTGATAGTGAGTCAAAGGGCTTTCGTGTTCGCTGCTCCAAGCAAAGGTTTTAAGGGTATCGGTTTTCGCATCAAACAAGGCGACGGCGATACGGTCAATATAGTGATGCTGATGTTTTAAGTGCCCATGGAGTAGCCGCAACTTTTCAAGTAAAGGGCTACTGGAGCCTAATTTCTTTAAGGGGTCTTGGTGACTGTATACGCTTGGTTTGTCCATGTTTCATCTTTAGCTCGTTCAAGTCGTTAGTTCTAGTATAGACGAGCTGGGTCAAGCGAAAAGCAAAAAACTAAATTGGTTACAAATCTGAACTTTGTTCCGAGTGGATTTAGCGGCTAAGCTGGTTTATTCTTCGCGTCATATATAGTTTCTTAATAATTTATTACAAAATAACCTAACAGGATGTCAATATGAGTTCGATTCTATCGGGGATGCGAGTGGTTGAAGCCTCTGCATTTGTCGCTGCGCCTCTTGGAGGAATGACTTTAGCTCAACTTGGAGCGGACGTCATTCGAATAGATGCGATAGGGGGGGGGTTGGACTATCGTCGCTGGCCCGTTACAAAAGATAATGTCAGTCTGTTTTGGGCAGGGCTAAATAAATCTAAGCGTTCGGTAGCGATCAACTTTAGGTCTCCAGAAGGTTCAGAACTCGCTAAGCAAATTATAACCGCGCCTGGCAAAGAAGCGGGAATGCTATTGACAAACTTTCCACCTAAGGGTTGGTTGTCTTATGAGGATCTTAAGGCAATTCGTCCAGACATGATACAGCTCACCGTTCAAGGCGATAGGCATGGTGGCTCGGCTGTAGACTATACGGTTAACCCGGCCATTGGCTTACCGTTTTTGACAGGCCCCTCTGATAGTAACTCGCCAACGAATCACGTACTTCCTGCCTGGGATCTGGTGACAGGACAGATGGCTGCACTGGGCTTGTTAGCTGCAGAGCGTCATCGTTATCGCACAGGTGAAGGACAGCACACTAAGATTGCTTTGGCTGATGCGGCCATGGCAGTGATGGGGCACTTAGGATTTATTGCTGAAGCGCAGTTAGGAGAAGAGCGTCCACGTTATGGAAACTATCTCTTCGGTGCGTTTGGACGAGACTTTACGACATCTGATGGCGAGCGTGTCATGGTGATTGGCTTGACCAAACGCCAGTGGAAGTCCTTGTGTATTGCTACAGAAACAGCTGAAAAAATGGACCAGCTAGCGGCAACGCTAGGACGTGATTTTTCTCAGGAAGGTGCTCGCTTTGAGTCTCGTGATGAGATTTCGGCTTTATTTTCTGACTATATTTCTAAGCGCAGTTTTAAGGATATTGAGTCTCGCTTCAATGAAAACGGAGTTTGTTGGAGTAAGTATCAAACGGTTAAGGAAATGGTAGATAGTGACCCGGAATGCTCGCTAGACAATCCAATGTTTAACCAAATTGATCAGCCTGGTGTTGGTTCATTCAGAGCAGCAGGAGCTCCTTGGAACTTCTCGGCATTTGAACGCCAGCCTGCGCAACCGGCGCCAAAACTAGGGCAGCAAACCGATGAAGTGCTTTCTGAAGTGGTTGGTTTGAGTAGTGCTGAAATTGGCCGCTTACACGATGCGGGTATCGTTGCAGGGCCAGAGTAGCGTCTAATCCAAACCTTTTTCCTTAAGTGTGTACTATTGGGGCCAGAGTAAAACAAACGCCTTTACTCTGACCCAATTTGAAGATGCTTATACCCTGTTGTTTCTAAAGAAATTTTATGGACTTCCAGGGGGCATTATTTTTATTCCATAATACTATAAAAATCCTAAGGCGGCTTTGATTCATTCGGCTATATTAGTAGGGATAGTAATACTTATGGAATAGAAAGGAGTCAAAATGCCCCAAGCAGGAAGCGCCCTGGAGCCCTTACACCTATTATTTAAAGAAACATGTATTGACGTTTTCGCAAGCATTCAATGCGAATTGGAAATTGTAGAGTCGGCAAAAGAGGTCTTGGCCCTGCCTTGCGCATTTATCGAAGCGCTTTCCGATGACCTGGAGCTGAAATTACTACTACGAGGCCCTGTCTCCATTCTAAGAGAAACTTATCCAATTAAAGGTGATGCCGAGTTTGTTCAAGCTCATGAGATTGAAGACTGGATTTCCGAATTGGCTAATCGTTTTATGGGGGCGCTCAAAAACAAACTCATCGATTATCAGCACTACCTGCAACTCGGCACCCCTCAAAAGCAGTTTGGCATTCGGCTTGATGAATTGCTTGACGAAGGTTTTTCGATGTTAACGCTTAACTTTCAAAGTGGGCGAGAAGTCTTTGAATGTAGTTTGCACACAAAAGTATTAAATCAAAATTTGTCCTTTGAGTATAAAGAGCCTGAAGCCGATCCTTTTGATGATGGCGAGCTAGAGATGTTCTAAATCTTTCTACAAGAGCTAGCTTTTGTTTCGCGCCGCTATTTTTGCTAAAATGCCGCGCAATTTCCTACATATTGAATTTTTGTGACCTTACTTTATCAAAAGCGTTTGTTCTTCAGGCTTTATAGTTAAGTTAAGGTCATCTAGCTGGTTACTATTCCATGAAAGAATCCTTATTGCTTCGTTTAGACAGTATTTCTGAACGTTACGAAGAATTAGCAGCTCTTATGAGCGACCCTGATGTGATCACAGACCAGAATAAATTTCGCGACTTTTCAAAAGAGTATGCTGAAATTGAGCCGGTTGTGAAATGTTACGCTAGCTACAGACAAGCTCAGGACGACATCGAAGAAGCCAACATGCTGATGAATGATGGTGATGCCGATATGCGCGAGATGGCTCAAGAAGAGCTGAAAGAGGCAAAGTCTTCTTTGGAAACTCTTGATAAGGAGTTGCAGACTCTCTTGTTACCTAAAGATCCGAATGACAAGAATAACGTTTTCTTGGAAATTCGAGCGGGAACCGGTGGTGATGAGGCGGCAATTTTCTCTGGGGATTTATTTCGCATGTATTCTCGTTATGCTGAGAAGAAAGGCTGGAAGGTTGAAGTGGTTAGCGAAAACCTGGGTGAGCACGGTGGTTATAAAGAAGTGATTACACGGCTTGTCGGTGAGGGTGTATATGGGAGCCTGAAGTTTGAGTCAGGAGCTCATCGTGTACAACGTGTTCCAGAAACCGAATCGCAAGGCAGGGTTCATACTTCGGCTTGTACGGTGGCTGTGATGCCGGAAATTGATGCTGTGGATGAGATCGAAATCAATAAGGCTGACTTGCGTATCGATACCTTCCGGGCTTCGGGCGCCGGTGGTCAGCACGTCAACAAAACGGATTCGGCTATTCGTATTACCCACTTGCCAACAGGTGTGGTAGTTGAGTGTCAGGACGAACGATCACAGCATAAGAATAAGGCTCGCGCTCTATCTTTGTTGCAATCGAGGCTACTGACGGCTGAACAGGAAGCGCATGCTCAAGAACAATCAGATCAACGAAAAAGTCTCGTAGGTAGTGGTGACCGTTCTGAGCGAATCAGAACCTATAACTTTCCTCAAGGTCGCATGACTGATCATCGAATTAATTTGACGCTCTATAAGCTAGCTGAAGTTATGGAAGGTGATTTGGACCAGGTGTTACAGCCTTTATTGCAAGAGCATCAGGCTGAATTACTCACTTCTATGGGTGAGTAATAAGTAGATATAGCTTATTGGAGTTTGATATGAGCCATCAACTGACTATTTCAGAGGCGATGGCAAAATCCCTCGAATTGACAAGCAGTTCGGCATCTTTGGATGTTGAGCTGCTCTTATGTCACGTGCTCGATTGCGAGCGTGCTTATTTACGGACCTGGCCTGATAAAAGTCTGGATCAAGACCAAACCGAGCACTTTCTTTCTCTTGTTTCACAACGCCAAAAAGGGCGTCCTATTGCCCACCTAATTGGTCAGCGAGATTTTTGGACTCTAAATTTAAAGGTTAATGAGCATACTCTCATTCCAAGGCCTGATACCGAAGTGCTTGTTGAAAGGGCTTTGAATTTGCCGTTGGATAAGTCCGCCATTTCAGTACTTGATCTCGGAACGGGCACGGGGGCGATAGCCTTGGCATTAGCTAGTGAGCGTCCAGCATGGCAGGTCAATGGTGTTGACCGTTTTCCAAAGGTCATTGAGCTAGCAAGGCAAAACGCAAACTTGAATAGCCTTCCTCATGTTGAGTTCTTCTGCAGCGATTGGTTTTCCGCATTCCGGGAGCAGCGTTTTTCTCTGATTGTTAGTAATCCTCCCTATATCGATGCCAAAGATAAGCACCTGCGTGAAGGGGATGTTCGATTTGAGCCTGCTTCTGCTCTGATTGCTGAAGATCAGGGGATGGCCGATATCAAAAAGATTACGCATGATGCGCGTGAGTTTCTCGAAGCAGGTGGCTGGCTACTTTTTGAACATGGCTATGACCAGGCAGAGCTTGTTAGGTCAGTACTGAAAAAAGCGGGTTATCAGCAGGTCGAGACAAGTAAAGATTATGGCGGTAACGATCGTGTTACCCAGGGCCAATGGACTGGGTAAGACTAGTTTTATATCTGTATAGAGGTGAATTGTGAGCGAGCAGCAAAGTCGCGAAGTTTATCAAGAGTTAAGTGATCCGGAGTTATTGCGATATAGCCGGCAGATCATGTTGCCTAAATTCGATGTTGCGGGGCAGTTGGCGCTCAAGAATGCAAAAGTACTTATTATTGGTGCGGGTGGCTTGGGTAGCCCGGTTGCGATGTATCTTGCAGCAGCAGGTGTTGGCTGCATAACTATCGTTGATGATGACCATGTTGATGTTTCCAACTTGCAGCGCCAAATTCTACATGGCGAAAGCTCGTTAGGAAAAATGAAAGTAGACTCCGCGGCTGAAATGCTTGGCAATATAAACCCTCATGTTGAAGTGAAGGTACTTGCCAAACGTCTGGATGAGGAGGGGTTACGGTCTGCTGTCGCCAGAGTTGACTTGGTTTTGGACTGCAGCGACACATTCACAACTCGATTCTCGGTCAATAGAGCATGTGTCGAAGAAGCAAAGCCTCTAGTGTCTGGTGCCGCGATTCGAATGGAAGGGCAGGTAAGTGTTTTCGATATGCGTG
>NZ_LWFZ01000895.1:0-901 GCF_001635225.1 Oleiphilus sp. HI0086 | reverse complement strand
TATTTGTTGACGGCATTCTGACTCGCTCCAACATGCAAGACACCGCCTTGGAAGCATCTAACAGCCATCATAAGGAGAAAACAAAATGAAGGGATTCAAGTTCTTAGTTATTTCAATACTTGCTTTTGGAGTTTTATCCGGTTGTGCCGTTAAAGGTTATGACTACACGGCCCTTAAGCAAAGCAAACCGACCTCTATTCTGGTAATTCCACCCAATAATAGCTCTGTCGAAGTTAATGCACCCTATACGCTTATTTCCTCGATATCTGAGCCCTTGGCAGAAAAAGGCTACTATGTATTTCCTGTTTCAGTTGTCGATACTTTGTTTAAAGAGAATGGGCTCCCTACAACGGCTGAAATGAATACTATTCCCTTGGACAAAATTAGGGAAATTATCAACCCTGACGCAGTGTTATACATTGATATCAAGCAGTGGGGGCAGGAGTACCAAGTGATATCCTCAAAGACTGTCGTGGCTTCAGATTGGCGATTAATAGATGCCAAGAGTGGACAAATATTATGGAATGGCAGAGCCCAAGCTGTGAAGTCTTCAGGTGACGGCGGTGGCGGTTTGGCTGGTGCTCTCATTGGTGCATTAGTAGATCAAATTGCCGGCAGTATTGTCGATCACACACCTGAACTTTCTGCTATGGCGAGTAGTAACCTGGTCAATAACCAGCACTGGGGTCTACTTCCTGGGCCTTACGCACCAAAACCAGAAGAAAAGTAAAGATCAGGCAATAGCAATATCTAGAGTGCCTGGGTTTTGCCCGGGTACTCTCTCCTCAAGCCCCTCCATCAATCCTAAAAAGATAAGACAGCCCCAGAGTTTATTCTTACAATATCTTTGTTAGATTAGAATCAAACAAGAACAGTTTAATACCAGAGCCATTCAAGGTAT
>NZ_LWFZ01000894.1:0-7477 GCF_001635225.1 Oleiphilus sp. HI0086 | reverse complement strand
GCGTCTCACTCTTCAGCTCTGCTTGCAAACGCAAGTACTGAGCAACAAGAAGCCTTAAAGGAATACGGCCTGCAGCTAGGCTTAGCATTCCAGCTGGTTGACGACATGCTGGATTACATTGGCGACGCCGAGACAATGGGCAAGAATGTCGGCGATGACCTGGCCGAGGGCAAACCAACCTTGCCGCTGATCTACACTATGAAAAACGGCAGTGAAGAAGAGCGAGTTCTAATTCGTAAAGCCATCCGTAATGGTGACGCAAGCCAGCTCGATGCAATCTGTATCGCTGTACAAAATAGTGGCGCGCTAGATTACACTAAAAAGCAGGCTGATCTAGCTTATCAAAAAGCATGCGACTGCCTAGGTACTCTTCCAGGCAGCGTTTATAAAGAAGCACTTGCTGGGCTGGCAAAGCTTGCAGTCCAGAGAGACAAATAAGTTATTCCATCGCACAAAGCTTCGATATACTATAAACATTAAAAGTATAAACATGAGCCTGATGAATGCAGCAGCTGTCCGAACTTGATTCTTCGTTTTTATATCTGGAAACCGAACACACCCCTCTCCACGTAGGTGGTGTTTTCGTATTCCAGCGCCCTAAAGGCGACAACACACTTGATTTTGAGCACTTTCAACGTGTACTCCAGTCAAAACTCGGGAATGAACCATTCTTTCGTGAGCGCTTAGTCGAATACCCTCTCAATCTAGACCTACCCGTCTGGACTGACGACCCGGACTTTGACGCCGCCCGACATATCAGCCACGACAAATTAAGCCAGAAAGAAACGCTACTCAATAGCGCAGCCGACTTTTTTAGTGCGCCGCTCGACCGGACTCGCCCTCTTTGGGAAGCTAGATATATTGAGGATTTGCAAGTTGACCCAAGCAAAAGCTACGAGCAAGAACACTTCGCTCTTCTGCTGAAGGTTCACATCGCAGCTATTGACGGAGTAAGTGGTGAAGATATTCTAAGCCAGTTAGTTCATGTCAGCCCTGAAGTGACAAAACCTGAATCAGATCAAGACNGGACACCAACCCCTCTACCCGACACAGGTTCCTGGCTAGGTGCAGCCTATAACAACGTATTTAATATTCCGGCAAAACTCACTTTACTGGCAAAAGACACGGCTGCCTCGGCATTTTACTCCGTTATCACCGAGCGCCTTTCCTCTCTCAACCTTCCATCTAGTCTGATGAAGGTTGCCGACACACCAATGAATCAAAAGATCAGCAAGTCTCGTGCGATCGAGAATATAGAGATTCCTCTCAATCAAGTAAGGTCGATTAAGAAAGGCCTTGGCTCAGTCACAACAAATGACGTTGTCATGGGGATCTGCGCCGAAGCCATTGCCAGCTATCTTAGAGATATGGAAGCCGAGTCCGAATCAGACCTTATTGCGCTAGCACCGATATCTGTTCGCTCAACAAGCCTCGACGTTAAGTCCGGAAACCAGCTAGCCGCCACATTATTCTCACTTGCTAGCACAGAGCAGGACCCGATAAAGCGAATTTGCATGATTCACAAGGCAGCAACCTTGGAAAATCACTACGACTCAGCAATATCAGCCAGCCACTTGACCGAACTCGTTCCCTCTTGCATTGCGGGACTGTCTGCACGAGTTTATTCTGAGTTTCTACTGGCACAGAAACATAAGCCGATGTTCAATTTACCGATCATTAACATTCCTGGCCCTCAATTCCCGCTCTACTTTGAAAATGCAGAATTAACACAATTTATTAGCACTGCGCCTTTATTTGACGGTATTGGTTTAGCACTGATGATTGTGAGTTATAACGGCAATTACAGTGTCACCTGCACCTACAACCCTGAAGCACTGTCCCTTAAGCAACCCTTTGAAAAATACTTTCAGACAGCGATAGAAACGATTCTAAGTAGCGAAACAGAAATACCAGATTGCACCGATATTGATCTGAGTGAGCCAAATACAAACAAGACTGGTTTTATCGAAGATGTTGCCGGCTTAGTCAGCAACATCTTTTGCGTAGGAAAATAGCGGCAAGCTGTAGAGCCAGCTCTTCGACCTAAGCCGACTTAGCGCTTTTTTACTCCTGAAACGCCCAAACCAAAAAGGCTTTTCTATCTTCAGTGCTAGTCTTCCCCCAAAGCTCTTTCAGCGAGACCAGACTGGAAGCAGCTTCACTTTTTGACTCACTCAAGCCTGAGTCGGCGCCAGTCACCTTCCCGGATACGAAAACCTTCTGATTAGCCGAGCTCTTCTCGGTATAGGGGACTGAAACAGCAAGCTCCTGCCCCACCTTATCAACAAGCGATGCAGAGAAGTTTGAAGCCAAGCTACGAGCCTCTCTGATATTATCCGCTTCGGCATATACAAAGTTATATGACTCCCCTGCCAGAGCATTAAACTCGAGCATCACTAACTGTGACTCGGTTTTCTCTGACCTACTATTTCCATTTGTCTGAGGACCAGGCTTCGCCCAGATACTTTCGTACTTGAATACAAGCTGGTTAAGACCGGCTCTCAGGCCATATTTTGTTTCAATATTACTTAACAGATAAGTAGGAACCTCTCGCCCATTAACAGAAATCAGACTTATATTTTCTGGAGCAAGCACTACCGCTAACTGATCCTGAGGCAATATATTTCCTTCGTAGGTTTGCACCACCTTATTTGAAGCAGAACAAGCACTCAATAAAACTAAACTTAACACTAAACCTAAAAACTTTGGCCTTCTTAAGCCTTGAAAAAATCGATACATAAACGCCTCTAAGTGGAAAAATAACTGACAGCATTGTGCCTCCAAGCACACCTCTTGGCAACAAATTGATTTTTCGGGAATTTGTTATACAGTTAAGTAAAATAACAACAACGACAAGTATTAATTGGAGGATACACCAATGAATGAACAAGCCGATCTTTCACACCGCACAGGCGAACAAGGGGAAATACCTTTTCGCAGCAGTCGCTTTTTCAGTGTTGGTAATAAGTGGTACTTTTCTACTCGTGAAGGCTTCGATAGCGGGCCTTATGCAAATAAAGAAAGAGCCCGGGATAGCCTGCAAAGCTTTTTAAAAATCATCAACAAACTGCCAGCTCCCTATACCAAAGAAACAGCCCATTAAAGCATTCTGCAAAGTGAACTAGCGCATTAAGAAATAATGCGCTAGAAATCGAAGTTCAGAACAAGCCCGGTAAGCTAAAATAGAGAACTTGCAGAATCACTAGAGCAAAAAGGCCAGCAATCACATCATCAATCATGATACCGCTACCACCATGGATATGCTGATCCAGATATTTAATCGGCTGCGGTTTCCAGATGTCAAAAACCCGAAACAGAATGAAGCCTAGTACAATAGGCAACCAGCCTTTCGGCGCGCCTATCATTGCTATCCAATAGCCAACAAACTCGTCCCAAACAATTCCGCCATGATCATGAACACCCAAGGCTTTGGAAGCTTTAGCACACAGCCAACAGCCAACAACAAAGCTCAGCACAATAACCACCAAGTACCACTCTAAGGCTAAATGCTGCAGCCATAAATAAGGAACAATCGCCATTAATGTTCCTGCTGTCCCGGGTGCCTTCGGTGCACAACCACTACCAAAACCAAAAGCAGCAAAGTGTGCCGGATTCTTTAAAAAACCTTGCGGTAACTTACTCAAAATGCTGAAACCCCTTTCTCTCTATTTCGACTTCCTGCTCACCAGAAAAGACCTTAACACCAAAACTCTTGGGCTCAACCCGCCCTATTCTAGTGAAAGCACTCGCCTCAGCCTTCGACTCCAATACCTGCCAACCTTCCTCAGGGATCGTAAAAAGTAACTCGTAGTCATCTCCTGCAGTCAGTGCCAGTAGCGCAGCTCTATCTTTAGAAAATTCACGCAATTCTTTCGACAAGGGCAAGGCGTCCAGGTCAATCCTTAGGCCACATGAAGAAGACTCAGCAATATGCCCTGCATCAGCTAGCAAACCATCCGAGATATCAATACAAGCACTCGCGTAGGGGGTGATCAATAAGCCCTCTGCAAATCTTGGCGTGGGAGCATAGTATCGACCCAGGAGGTATTCCTCAACGCCACTAAGCGCACTCTTATCCAGCAGGTCTAGCGCAGCACCCGCATCACCCAAGCACCCTGTCACAACCAACACCTCGCCTTCTGTAGCACCACTACGACGTAGCGCTTTGTCTTGAGCTGTAAAACCATGCACCTGAATACCAATAGTTAATGGCCCTCGCGTTGTATCTCCGCCCAAGAGGCTCAATTGATAACGCTCCGCCATATACTTGAGCCCCCTTGAAAAGCCTTCAAGCCAATCCGGGTCAGAATCAGGAAGCGTCAAAGACAAGGTAAAGAATGCTGGTGACGCCCCCATTGCAGCCAAATCACTCAATGACGCAGACATTGCTCGGATAGCCAATTGTTGCGGCGGTGCCGACTTGGGAAAGTGCCGCCCCTCAACCATAGTATCAAGTGAGAAGCACAGAGACTTATTCGCAGGAGGGTTAATGACAGCACAATCGTCACCTATACCCTGGTTAACGAGCTGCTTATCGATAGGCCCCACTCCTTCAAAATACCGTTTAATTATTTGGAATTCAGAAGGAGCAGATGGCATCGGATCAACTAAGTTGCTATAACACTAAGAGGGTTTATGACGTGTTTCAGCCGCGCGCAAACGCAAGGCGAGCTTATCAAGAATACTATTCACATACTTGTGGCCATCAGTACCACCGAATGACTTAGCCAGTTCAACAGCCTCATTAATAACCACACGGTAAGGCACATCAATGCGGTGCTTAAATTCAAAGACACCCATACGCAGAACATTCATCTCTACCGGGTCAACATCCACAATTGCGCGATCCAGAAAAGGCTCAATTGCCTGATCCAATTCTGTCACTTCTTTAGGTATACCGCTAAAGACTTCACGAAAGTAAGCCGAGTCGATACGATCAAAGTCATGATCGGTACGAAACTCTGCTTCTACCTGAGCAATACTGGAGCCGGAAATTTGCCACTGATATAGCGCCTGAAGAACCAACTTTCGAGCCTTCTTACGCTGTGCCGTTCCAGTTTTCTTTACAGGCTGACCGCCTGCGGCAGGGTTAGATTCGCTCACTTAAATACCTGACTGTTTAAATAGTTGAACCATCTCTAGAACTGACATCGCAGCTTCTTCACCTTTGTTACCCGCTTTGGTGCCGGCACGTTCAATCGCCTGCTCAATGGTGTCCACCGTCAGAACGCCAAAGGCAACAGGAATACCTGTATCCAATGATACGGCACCCAAACCTTTCACACACTCTCCAGCAACATACTCGAAGTGAGGCGTACCGCCTCTGATCACCGCTCCTAAAGCAACCACTGCGTCATACTTTTTAGTTTCAGCAACACGTTTCACGGCTAAAGGCATTTCAAATGCGCCAGGAATGCGGAATATCTCGATATCACTCTCATCAATACCGTGACGTACCAAAGAATCCACCGCACCTTCTAGCAAGCTTTCTACCACAAAGGAGTTCCATCGTGTCACGATAATCGCAAACTTTGCACCCGTCGTATCTCTAAAATCACCTTCATAGGTTTTAATATTTCGCATAAGACCTTTCTCTTTAGTATGTTACCGTTCTTAAAATTCGTTTCGTTTTATTTCAATAGCCACTTCATCAAGAAGCTGTATATGGAATAAATTCAACCACTTCCAAATCGAAACCTGAAATAGCTGAAAACTTAACAGGTGGATTCAATAGGCGCATTTTTGTCACGCCTAAATCACGCAAGATCTGAGAGCCTGTGCCCACTGTCAAATACGCCCCCGTTCCTGTCTGCGAAGGTGCTGGCTTGTTCACAAAAAATCCTGCCAAGCGTTCTTCCAAGTCAACAGCCGGGCCACCTAAAACTACTAAGGCGCCAGCGCCTTCTTCATTGATTCGCTCTAACGAATGCTGCATAGACCAACTCTGCGATCCTGGCACTTTAACACCTAAACTATCACGCAGGATATCAGGAGACTGAACCCGAATAACCGGCGCATCCACCTTTGATAAATCACCTCTTACAAACGCCATGTGAACATGACCTTGCAAGGTATCTTTATAAGTAATCAGATCAAATGTGCCATGCTCGGTCTCAACCTGATTCTCTTCTTGCTTAACAACGGTCTGCTCATTCAACGCCCGATAGTGAATCATGTCGGCGATTGTGCCAATCTTCAAATCATGCTCTTTTGCGAAGACTTCAAGATCAGGACGACGAGCCATAGTACCGTCTTCATTCATAATTTCGACTATAACTGAAGCCGCCTCAAAACCTGCCATACGAGCCAGATCGCAACCTGCTTCAGTATGCCCTGCTCGGCTTAATACACCACCAGGCTGCGCCACAATTGGAAACACATGGCCAGGCTGAACAATTTCACTTGGCTTAGTGTTACGTCCTACAGCTGTACGAATAGTGTGCGCACGATCAGCCGCTGAAATACCTGTTGTCACACCCGAAGCCGCTTCAATAGACACAGTAAAGTTAGTTGAAAACTGAGCATTGTTTGCGTGAGCCATCGGCGGTAAGCCGAAGAAGTCTGCCCGCTCTGCCGACATCGTCATACAGATCAAGCCTCTCGCATGTGTCGCCATAAAGTTAATATCTTCCGGACGAACCTGTTCAGCCGCAATCACTAGATCGCCCTCGTTCTCACGATCTTCATCATCCATCAATATAACCATTTTGCCTTGACGGATATCTTCAACTAATTCTTCTACGGTGTTGAGCTCCATTGAGCCTCCCCAGTGTTATTCATCTTAAAAGGCAGCGATATCGAAGGTGAAACGCTGCCTATTATTTAATACAGTGTAAAAGGTTTATCTTAAAAAACCATTTTGTGCCAGAAAGGCCTTATCCAAGTTGCCTTCCGTTTTCTGTTCAGTGACATCAGAAGAGCCTACCTGTAATAGGCGCTCAGCATAACGAGCCATCAAATCAACCTCTATATGAACTGATTGGCCAACCTGATAAGCGTCGATAGTCGTTTCGCCTGCCGTGTGTGGCACAATATTCAGCGAAAAGCCTTCTGCTAACAGCCCGGTTACCGTGAGGCTAACCCCATCAACCGTTACCGAGCCTTTGTTTGCAATATAGCGGCGAATTTCTTCTGGACTACGAATATCAAAACGAATCGAGCGTCCATCCTGCTTTCTGGCAAGCACTTGACCCACACCATCAACATGACCACTTACCAAATGGCCACCTAAACGTGTCGATAAAGTCAGCGCTTTCTCTAAATTAACCTTCGTACCCGCTTGAAACTCTTTGAGATTAGTATGCACCAAGGACTCTGCCGATACGTCTGCAGTAAACCCTTTTGAGTTCAAAGTTACTACCGTTAAGCATACGCCATTTACCGCAATACTATCGCCTAGCTTTACGTCCGACAGATCCAAATTGCCTGTCGAAATAGTTAAAACAAGGTCTCGCCCTTTTGATTCTGATCGCTCGAT
>NZ_LWFZ01000893.1:0-2879 GCF_001635225.1 Oleiphilus sp. HI0086 | reverse complement strand
GTAGGGCAAGTAATACGAATGATTATTATGTGTCACCGACCCCTTTTGCCACTGATACGCGGTGATGAGCTACTAGCTCATTCAACTTTGATATATTTACGATTGGAAGCCGTGGCTTAACAAATTCGGCCTGACCTTTTGTAAGACTCGGCCGACAGAGTAAAGCAAGAAGTTGTAATTCATTGCCAGCTAGCTCTTCAAAGCGGCTAGGTACCTTCATAGATTGTATTCAAACCACTTTCAAAATTACGAAGCAAGCACTGAACCTGGCGGATAGGTTTTTCCTTTTTCAGCTTTTACAAAGTATCCACAGCAACTTCCCGCTTGTAACCAAGCCATTGCACCTACTTCAACACCGCCAGCAAGCTGAACACCTACACCAAGGTGAGAAAATTCATGCAGCACACAGTCATGATCTGCCGTGGCATTCGCGTTTATCACTACGCCAGTTCTAACGACTGCACTCGTACCAACATAAGCACCGGCCATAATCGCTACACCCGCTTCAACTTGAGCATACCTACTTACCGTTGCTTGTGGGTGTATGAGAGACGTTAAATTAAAGCCTTCTACTTTTAAACGCTCAACAATCTGCTTTCTTACACTGTTGTTTCCAATCGCAACAAACACATCATCGACCTTGATGTCACCTTTAAAGACATCCTCTACCTTAGCAACGACTTCTTTGCCCATAACGGGTTCGTCAGACGGCGCATTATCATCAGCGAAGAAGATATCACTATACTCACCAGTAATTTCAGCTAAATCCATTACTGCTTGGCCGTGACCACCTGCGCCAATTATTAGGAGTGTTCGCTTTGTACCAGTAGACATTTCACTCATTCTAACTTTCTATCCCTAACAGAGTTATTCGAAGTATTGAATTAAGACTGGATTCTATCTCCAGCCCCCTTACCCGTAACAGTCATAAGAATAAACTTAAAATAATTTGAAATGTTCAACTCTCGAATCATTTTCGCATCGACTTCGGCAAGCCTAACAGGTGTAGACATATCGATTTCATTGACCTGCGCTTCGCCTGTAATACCAGGTCTAACAGAAAAAACATCCTGAGCCTCACGAGCAGCCGTTAATTCTTCCTGATTAAACAGGCCTGGACGAGGGCCAACTAAGCTCATATCACCTTTCAACACATTCCACAACTGTGGTAATTCATCGAGTTTAGTCTTACGTAAGAAATTTCCAAAAGGCGTAATTGAGGCACTGTTTGCCAAGTGAGTCGCAACTGAAGCTGTATCGACTTTCATCGTCCTGAATTTCACCAAAATAAAAGGCTTTTTATTTCGCCCTACTCTCTCTTGCCGAAAGACTGGCGACCCTGTATCAAACAGCCCTATCAGCATAATCACAACCAAGACTGGAAAGCCCAACACCAAACCAAATAACGAAAAAATAATATCAAATATACGAATCAACACTGCTCAATACTCAAAAGGTAAATATAAACCTGGGCTATGAAAATAACTCTTTAAATGTAGGTAAAACCCTATCTTTCTCGGACAACGATACATCGTCGATACCCCAATCAATACTAAGAGTAGGATCATTCCAAACCAAACCACCTTCATCTGAAGGGTCATAATAATCCGTACACTTGTATTCGAAGTCCGCTGTCTCAGAAAGCACCACAAAACCATGCGCAAACCCTGGAGGCACCCAAAACTGTTTCTTATTTTCTTCGGATAGTATTACCGTATGATGCTCACCAAAACTAGCAGAACCTCTTCGTAAATCTACAACCGCATCCAAGACCTTCCCAGAAACAACGCGCACCAATTTACCTTGAGGTTTAGTTTTTTGAAAATGTAAACCTCTCAAAACCCCGCGAGTAGACCGGGAATGGTTATCCTGAACAAAGGCCTGACTAATACCTGCTTCAGTGCGATACCTTTCTGCCTGGAATGTTTCTAAGAAGAAACCTCGATCATCACCAAATACCCGCGGTTCGATTTCAACACAATCCTTTAACGGCGTTTCAATTACTTTCATCTATCAACTCAACAATGATAACAAATATTGGCCATAACCAGTTTTAGACAAAGCTTCACCTTGTTTTTGCAGTCTCTCTTTACTGATCCAGCCTTGGTTAAAACCTATCTCTTCTAGACAAGCTACTTTAAGCCCTTGACGATGCTCAATCGTCTGAACAAAATGCCCGGCTTCTAGTAATGAATCGTGCGTACCCGTATCCAACCAAGCAAAGCCTCTTCCCAATAAAGATACACTCAACTTACCTGCAGACAAATATGCATTATTCACATCCGTGATTTCAAGTTCACCACGAGCAGAAGGCTTGATACTCTTTGCAATATCGATCACTCGATTGTCATAGAAATATAAACCTGTCACGGCATAGTTAGACTTTGGGGCTTCCGGCTTTTCTTCAAGACTAATCACTGTGCCATTATCGTCGAACTCGACCACCCCGAAGCGCTCAGGATCACGAACACGATAACCAAAAACGGTTGCTCCTTCTTCCATATTTGCGGCATCAGTTAATTGTTTGGAAAAAGACTGGCCATAAAAAATATTATCGCCTAGAACTAAACAGACAGAATCGTCGCCGATAAAGTCCTCACCGATAATGAACGCTTGCGCCAATCCCTCTGGTTTTTCTTGTATCGCATATTCAAAGTTGACACCAAACTGTGACCCATCCTCTAATAGGTTCTTATAACCTTGAATGTCGTCAGGGGTTGATATCACCAAAATATCTCTTATGCCCGCGAGCATTAATATTGATATCGGGTAATAAACCATAGGCTTGTCATAGATAGGCAATAGTTGTTTAGACACGCCCTTGGTGATCGGGTGAAGCCTTGTTCCGCTGCCCCCCGCTAAAATTATTCCTTTCACAA
>NZ_LWFZ01000892.1:0-1402 GCF_001635225.1 Oleiphilus sp. HI0086 | reverse complement strand
TGGCGAGTTGCCAAAGAACTAAGATATTCCGAAAAAGAGCGCTTGTCGCTCTTTTTTCGTCTGGTTATTTGATGATTTCGGTCAAATGACAATAAAAAAGTTACGGCGTATTATCATTTGATAATTGTCCATAGGTAATAAGTGATGTCATAATGTGCGCCGCGGACAGGCTTTAGGGCTTTAATGTCCCTGAAAGAACCTAAACGGAAAAACCAAAACGGTAGAATATAATGTCAGATTTCAAACAAGATGCTCTAGATTACCATGAGTTCCCGAAGCCAGGGAAAATCAGCGTAGAACTTTCTACTCCTGCTCAAACCTCTCGCGACCTTTCTTTGGCTTATAGCCCAGGTGTTGCAGAGCCAGTTAAGGAAATTGCTGCTGACCCGGAAAATGCATATAAGTACACTGCTAAAGGTAACTTGGTAGCGGTTATTACTGATGGTACTGCGATTCTTGGTCTGGGTGACTTAGGTCCTTTGGCTTCTAAGCCTGTAATGGAAGGTAAGTCTCTTCTTTTCAAACGTTTTGCTGGCGTTGATTCAATCGACATCGAAGTTGAATCTGAAAGCCCTCAAGCATTTATCGACACAGTGCGTCGTATTGCGATTACTTTTGGTGGCATTAACCTAGAAGACATTAAAGCACCTGAGTGTTTTGAAATCGAGCGTACGCTTAAAGAGCAGTGCAACATTCCAGTTTTCCACGATGACCAGCACGGTACTGCTATCGTAACGGTTGCAGGTGCATTGAACGCACTTGAAATTCAAGGCAAGAAAATTGAAGAAGCAAAAATGGCGGTACTAGGTGCCGGTGCTGCTGCAATTTCTTGTTCTAAGCTACTTACCCTTGCGGGTATGAAGCCAGAAAACATCTTCATGTGTGATCGTAAAGGTGTTATCCACTCTGGTCGTGATGATCTAAACCAGTACAAGGCAATGTTTGCAGTAGATACTGACAAGCGTACGTTTGACGATGCGCTAGACGGTGCTGATATCTTCTTGGGTCTATCTGGTCCTGATATGGTGACTGGTGAACAAATTAAGAAGATGGCTCCAAACCCAATCATCTTTGCATGTGCTAACCCGGTTCCAGAAATCATGCCTGAAGTGGTTGCAGAATCTCGTCCAGATGCTGTTATGGCAACAGGTCGTTCTGATTACCCTAACCAGGTAAACAACGTTCTTGGCTTCCCATTTATCTTCCGTGGTGCGTTGGATGTTCGTGCAACAGCTATCAATGAAGAGATGAAGCTGGCTGCTGCTAAAGCACTTGCTAATCTAGCAAAAGAGCCTGTAACTAAGGAAGTTCTAGACGCTTACGGTGTGGATTCAATGGAATTCGGTAAAGAGTACATCATTCCAAAAGCGACAGATTCCCGTTTGTTGGGTATTGTATCTAC
>NZ_LWFZ01000891.1:0-722 GCF_001635225.1 Oleiphilus sp. HI0086 | reverse complement strand
GGTGATCAGCTTTTACTTGAGCTAGATACGGGTACCGTCATCCGCGCAGATCTTATCTTGTCAGCAGTTGGATTATTGCCTCGTGTTGACCTGGCTAAACAGGCTAATATCGAAATAAATCGAGGAATTATGACTGACGAATTCCTTAGAACAAGTCATCCCAATATTTACGCGATCGGTGATTGTGCTGAGACACTTGGTGCTGTTCGTTCGTTTATTGCTCCAGCAACCGCATCAGCAAAATGTTTGGCAAAAACCTTATGTGGGGAACCTGCTGCTTTAGTTCTGCCACCACAGGCTGTAGCGGTAAAGCTAGCCTATTCTCCCTTAGTGATATGTCCCAGCTACGAATCTAAAGGGGAATGGCGCGTGGAAGGCGAAGGTAACAGTTACGCTGCTCGTTATACGACTCAGTCCAATATTAGTGGCTTTGCATTGCTGGGTGAATGTATTGCTCAGAAGGGCAGTTTTATTAAGGAGATAGAACTTACTGGATAGGTATAATCTTTTAGCTCGAAGGGTGTCTAGCCCGCAATTTCGATGCGAATGCTGTATGAGAGTGTATGGATTGTCTAGATTTCTTGGATCTACCACCTATTTAGCCAATGGAAATGTTAAACCAATTGGTTGGATAGAGTTTTACGCGATGATAGTAATTTTTGTACGAAAGTGGTTTTGTAAACAAGTAACTTAGTGGCTACATTACTACAAGCAGTCCGCAG
>NZ_LWFZ01000890.1:0-1569 GCF_001635225.1 Oleiphilus sp. HI0086 | reverse complement strand
ATCGGCCCCGAAGGTGGCTTTACTGAGTATGAAGTAAACAAGCTCAAAGAAGCCGGTTTTGAAGGAGTTCATTTAGGCGAAAGAATTCTACGCGTAGAGACTGCCGTACCCGTATTGATCTCGCGTCTATTTGGGTCAACATTCTAGGGTAATTTTGTCCGCTAGTCGGACGTTCAAGTAGACTTAATTGATAAGGATGAAACAGCCAGATTGATTATCGAGTGAATGATTGAAAGTGAGCATTAGCGTTCTTTATCGGGAGCCAAGTAAACCGCTAACTTTGAGTTAAAAGCGAGCATTATTGAACTGTAGACATAACCCATCAAAAGAGCAGGAAGCGCTCACTTTTGAAAGCCCTAAGATCACTCACTACTGTTCAAAAATGTACTTTTCTTTTAATTGTTTTTAGTCATTCTACGGTCATAATTTTAGTAACACTTCAAATACATGTAATTATGTATTTGAAGTGTTTGTCTACAATGACGTCTTGGTAAATTAACTTAAAAGCGTAATCCAGCATCAAGAAATATACTATTATTACTATCAATAGTTAAGTATTTGGCGTTAATGGAGAGTTCGTTGGTTAGGAAGATTCTGCTCTGTATACCATAACCAGTTTCACCAGCCTTAATAATGTTTGCCCCAATGCTAAACTTTTTATTTAGGTAATAATCAGCAGAAAGGTCATAAGTATTATCATCGTCACCTTTTTCAAATGAAGCCTCAATGTTAACTGCAGTATCATCAGTTAACTTATTAACATACTTTGCATCTAAGTTAAGGTCATAGCCAGGCTCATGCAAATATGAAGTTGTTAGCAACAAATTTTCAATCGGAGAGAAACCCGCTGTAAGCCCCCAGTCTGTATCCGTTATTTTAGTTGAACCAAGCTCAGCTGAAGATCGAAGAATCACTGCACCAACGAAAAACTGAGTATCAGGAATATAATAATCAACTACTAAAGACGTAACGTTTGCATCAATTGGTCCCAGCTCCCCTATTCCATGAACTAACTGAACATTGCTTGCCTCTTCTAAGAAAGCGGATTCTGCTAATGGGTGGTTCTCCGTATTTACAGAGTCAAAATATAAGGTACCCATCATAGCTTTAAGGCTTGAGTCATTGTCTAAATCAGCATAACCAATACCAACTTCTGCTTTAAATGACTCTGAAAATGCTACTGTTGAAGCAAGAGAGAGGGCGATGGCTGAACTGATAAGTTTGATATTCATTTATTATATCCATATTGATTAATTCCATTCATCATCTGATGAAAATGCAGATTACTATTGTATCTAATTTTAATATTTAGTGCAAAAAATGGTACGCTTTTACTAACGAACTCTCNGCTTTCTTTGGCCTGAAGAATGCCCGCTTTAGCTCTCAACCTAAAACAAGCGTTTAAACCCGAAGCCTTAGTTCTACCAGTATGCAACAACCCGATAATTTCGCCATTTTAGCAATGGCCTCTAATGGCAAGTTTTGGCACTTCTAAGACCCCTGCGTAGCCATCAACGGCTTACTTAGGCGTCCTAAGCTAAGCGATGGACAAGCCCATCGCATGCTTAA
>NZ_LWFZ01000889.1:0-1205 GCF_001635225.1 Oleiphilus sp. HI0086 | reverse complement strand
GAGCTTATGCGCTTGGCGTCATCTCGTGGGAAAAGGATCGCTTTAGCGGTTTTGACCATCAAACCTCTATCGCACTGGGTTTAGGCTATAAAGCTATTGCAGAAGATAATATGGAATTGAATTTCGAGCTTGCGCCTGGTTATCGTGTGATCGAAGACAACAATGGCAATAACGAAGAAGATAGCATTATTCGTGCAGCTGAGATCTTCTCTTGGAAATTCAATGAAACATCTAGCCTTGACCAGTTCCTGAATACAGAAGCCGGCGACAGTAACACTGTGACACGTTTTGGTATCTCCTTAACCAGTCAGGTGCAAGAAGCCTTGTCAATGAAGGTTGGTTACACCATTAAGCATAGTTCTGATGTTCCAGCAGGTGCTGATAAAACTGATCGTGAAACGTCTGTCACGTTAGTCTATAAGCTGTAGCATTACTTTTTATGTAGGCAGCGATGGTGCTAACCCGCCAGCGAGCCGCGCAAGGCTCTGCCTACAGCAGAAAAGAAAGTATCAATCTGAAATTTCAGATACAAAAAAGGCAGCTTAATCGCTGCCTTTTTTATTGAAGCTTGAAACGCTTACTTCAACAATTCTTTAGCTTGCTCAACCCAAGAGTCTGAGCCGCGTACTGATTTGAACTCAGCCAACTTATCGGCAGGTGCATTAACGATATCTTCCAAGCTATTAAATCCCGCTGCATTCAATTTCTTAACCGTCGCAGGGCCAACACCTTTCATCGAAGAAATACCAGACTTAGCTGCACCAGTGGCTTTCTTAGTTGCTGTTGACGCTTTTGCTTTAGCAGTAGTCGCCGCCTTCTTAACAGTTGCTTTGGCTTTTTTAGCAGGCGTCTTTGGCGCTGGCATAATCTTATCCGCCAGAGGAAGCTTGCTTAATGCATCTTCAAGTTGACCAACCAGCTTATTCTTAGTCTCTAGCAAAGCTTCAGCACGCTCTTCAAATTCTTTCTGCTGCTTATTTAGCTGCTTTTGATACTGCTTCTCGATTTTCTTCAACCACTTTGTTGCAGGCTTAGTCGCCTCTTCACGCAACTCGTTTACTTGTGCAGTCAAATCATCAACCTGCTTCTGTAAATCTTTCTTAGTTGAAGTAACTTTCTTGTTGATATCTTTCAACAAGTCATTGCTCAGCTCTTTAACCTGAGAAACTTTCTTATCAATCTTCTTTGACGTTTTACCCATGCTT
>NZ_LWFZ01000888.1:0-1454 GCF_001635225.1 Oleiphilus sp. HI0086 | reverse complement strand
GAAAGTTTACGCCCTGTCTTTTAACTATGGTCAAAAGCATTCTAAAGAGCTTCACTACGCACAGAAGGTATGTGACGACTTAGGCCTGCCTCATAAAATTGTCGACATCACCGCAATCCATCAATTATTACTCGGCTCCTCACTCACGGATGACATTGAAATCCCTGAAGGGCATTATGAAGAAGAAAGCATGAAATCGACGGTGGTCCCCAACCGTAATATGGTAATGCTTTCTCTTGCGATCGCTTATGCAGTTTCAATAAAAGCCAGTGCCGTCTACTACGGCGCCCACGGTGGTGATCATGCTATTTATCCGGATTGTCGCCCTGAGTTTATCGAAAAGATGGATGCGGTTTCTAAAATCGCTAACTACGAAGCGGTTGATATTATTGCACCTTTTCAGGATATCAATAAGACGGAAATACTGAGCAAAGGGCTGGCAATGGGACTTAACTACGGTAAAACCTGGACATGCTATAACGGCAGAGAAAAGGCCTGTGGCAAATGCGGTGCTTGCCAAGAGCGACTCGAAGCGTTTTCAGAAAATAGCGCTGCCGATCCCCTTCCCTACGAATAATAACTAACAAGGAAAGCTTATGGCTCGTTATGCCATCGGTGACGTTCAGGGCTGCTATCAAGCACTCACCCGTCTACTCGACCAGATATCTTTTGACCAGAACCGTGACGAACTATGGTTCGCAGGAGACCTTGTAAATCGAGGCCCCGACTCGCTTGACTGTCTGCGCCTGATCAAAAGCCTGGGTAACCAAGGCGGACATCCTGCCAAGGTTATTCTTGGTAATCATGACCTTCACTTATTGGCTACCTACTATTTAAAGCGCCAGCCTAAAAGAAAAGACACCTTTGCTGAAATTTTTGCAGCAGATGACTGCCATGAATTGATGACCTGGTTACGCCATCAACCTCTAATGATATGGGATAAAGAGCAGAAGCTTGCAATGAGTCACGCCGGCATTCCTCATATATGGTCAACAGAGCAAGCCTATCGTTACAATCAAGAAGTTTCCAATGAGTTATGTCGCGGAGATTACGAAGCATTCTTTGACCTGATGTATGGCAATGAGCCCGCACTCTGGTCTGAGCACCACACGGGCATGATGCGCCTGCGTGCTATTACAAACTACTTTACCCGCATGCGCTTTGTTAAACAAAACGGTGCGCTCGACTTTGCCGTCAAAGAAACCCTCGACGATGCCCCCGATAACTATGTCCCCTGGTTCAGCCTGCCTCGGCCCGACAACACCATGCTAATATTCGGACACTGGGCGGCACTCTCGGGTAATACAGGGCTCACTGGCGCAAACAAAGACCAATTTCAAGCTATCGATACCGGCTGCGTCTGGGGTGGTTCACTTACTGCTTTAAACATCGATACTAAAGAAAGGTTCGCTTATGAAGCCTAATTCCCAGCTTATGATAGGCGCATTGCTATG
>NZ_LWFZ01000887.1:0-1490 GCF_001635225.1 Oleiphilus sp. HI0086 | reverse complement strand
TTTATCGTTTGATGCAGGAGAAAGAATTTCCCCAATCAATTCGAATAACAAAGCGCTGTGTAGGCTGGGAGGAGAGGCAAATTCAAACTTGGATTGAATCCCAAATTAAAAAAAGCATCGAATCAGAAGGTGCTACAAATGACTAATCCAATAATGAACCCTGAGTGTGTAACTCAGGAAACACAGGCAACTGTCTCTTCCTCTGCGACCCACCCCGTTTCACCAACCACTTATAATCAGGAAACAAGTGAAACACCCCGAACAGATGAGTGGCCAAATGCTAAAAGTAGACCTTGTTGGCGCGTATACGACAACCCAGTATCTGTAGGCTCTAAGAGCCAACCTGCTGGTCTTTACTGGCATAACATCCAATACAATAAGGACGATAAGCCACCCACCTTGTCTGATGATTGGATTTGCGGCCCTTTGTACGTCGATGCAATAACTTCAAATGAAGGCAGTAATTTTGGCCGACTATTACGAATCAAGGATATCAATGGTAACTGGAAACAATTAGCAATCCCAATGGGGTTGCTAGCAGGCAGTACCGAGCGACTTTTAGAGCAACTCTTAGATATAGGACTTAATACAAATATCACTAGAAAGTCTAAAATTCCTATTTATATCAATTCAACAATTCCCCATAGACGTATAACGGCAGCTCAACAGACAGGCTGGAAGAATGATGTGGCTTTTGTTTTTCCAGAACAAACTCTAGGGGACCAAAGCTATATTTTTCAAGGAAAGCCAAATATCACGTCCGATTATTCCAAAAAAGGCTCTTTATCTACGTGGAAAAATACCATTGCAAAGTATTGTGAAGGTAATCCGGTAATGATTCTTACTATCAGCTTCGCACTCGCAGGCCCACTACTGAAATTACTAAATAAAGATAATGGAGGGCTACACCTTCTTGGAGACTCTTCATGTGGGAAAACTACATGCCTCGCGATAGCAAGCTCTGTATGGGGAAACCCTAAAGACTTCATGAGGACATGGAGATCTACAGCAAACGGTCTAGAATCCGTTTCTACTGACAGGAACGATACAACGTTGATACTAGACGAGTTGGGTGAAGCAGAAGCTAATGAAGTAAGCAAAATTGTTTATGCAATTGCGAACGGTTTAGGCAAACAGCGGGCTACCAAATTAGGGACGTCACAATCTATAAATAAATGGAGACAAAGCATTATTTCTAGCGGTGAGATTAGTCCAGAAGATTTGATCGCTTCTACTGGATCCAATGCTAGAGCGGGTGTTTCAATGCGGCTGCTAAATATTACTTGTTCTCGTGAGTATGGTGCTTTTGATCAACTTCATGAACACCAAAGCGGTAGACGTTTCTCTGATAACTTAAGACAAAACTGCAATCAAAACTACGGTTTTGCAGGCCCAGAGTTTATAACCAGGTTATTAGAACTGAATGCCGTCGCATCGGCGTTTTTCAAGGTAGTTGTCGCCTGAGCATTTAAGCTGCTTGTTTTTCCTTC
>NZ_LWFZ01000886.1:0-2751 GCF_001635225.1 Oleiphilus sp. HI0086 | reverse complement strand
AGCATAGACTGAAGACAGGCACCACGACGTAATAAGTAAGGTTGGATAGGTTAACGCGTCGCGTTAGCAACCCACGAATACCAGCATGATCACCGTCGAAATTACTTGCTTCATCTGATGCGTTGACGCTTCCCTAACGGGAAGAATGTTAATTAAAAAGAAAGGCTCTGGCCGAGGTTCCGGCAGGATTTTGTGCGGGCCTCTTGACGTGGGGAGTCATACCAACGCCCTGCTAAACGGCGGAGTACAAGTGGCGACTTTTTTGCTGCGGAGCGCGAAAAAGGTGCGACTTGTACGGAGTCCGTTTGAGCTGTTGGTTATAACTATTCACTCCGGTATACGCGTTCAAAGTTTAATGAGGTTGGCCTAGATAAACAGACATTGATCTCATCCAAGTTCCTAACTACACCATTAATAACTTCTAGTTCGTGCCTGGTTTCTTCGTAGAACTCACCTTCACAAAGTTCGTTGATATTTTCGCTTCCAAAATACAAACCATTTACGTCGATATGAACGATATCAAGTTTAGTGATGCTAGCTTTTTCCGAATACTCGTATGTCATATCTACTTCATTGGCAGTGACCCCACTTGGCATGACAACCTCAGGGCCAATTACATATGTACCAGACTCAATAGTTGGCCCTAAATCATCTAAATATTCAATGGTTTTGATAAATACACCATCATTAAGCGACCAAACAAACTCACCTACTCGACCTCCTAACACAACACCATCTGAACGCCATTCACCATTAACCTTAGACTGATTCGTGGTGTTCTCTTTAGAGCCGGACGAACAGCCAACGAGTAAAAAAGTAAGAATATACAAAAGGGGTAAATTGATTTTCATAGCTTCCTTATAGTTATAACGCTTTTATAAACGGCGCACGGCTCTATCGTGCGTCCAACGCAGGCCACGTCTCTTTGTGGCCGGAGTGATGTTTGATGAACTGGTTAGATGTTTTAGAACACCCAACTAGACCAACACCACATTGTGTAGCCGAAGGCGGAACCAGCGTTCTTGACCTTTGGCTACAATAGTTAAGATGAAGACTTTACCGGATTCCCTAGGAACACACCACCGACGAAGCCTCTACAAATAAAAATGTGCCTGAGAAGCTTGAACAGCAGAGCGGAACAGTTGGAAACCGTGCCACCTACCCTAAAAATTTAAACGGAGGAATGCTTAATAAGAACTGAGCATTCCCTGCCGAATATTGAGCCTTAACTCTAAAGGCAAAAAAACATTTAACGCCCAGCTCACCGCGCGTAGTAATGTTGGCGACTTTACTGCGTGTTTTTGCAGGAAAGGTGCAAACATTACGGAGTCCGGTGGAGCTGATGGTTATATGCATTTATGTATAAAGTTCCCATGGCCCAAATATTAACAACGCCAACGCGAATGTTAAACCAAAAAACATGCCCCACAAAATTGAAAAGACTTTTTGGTTAACTGAACGAATAAATGTAACACCGCCCATAATAAAGAAAACCCAAACACCCATTAATATTAATAACCACTGATAAGCAGCAGCCGATACAAGGCTGGCAATTAGAAATGATAACCAGAAATGCTTTTGTGTAGATTTATTTACTATATCCATGGTTACTCTGAGATAGCTATTGCGCTTGTAAGTGATTTGGATTTTTTAAGTGCTCGATAACCTAGCACCATAACAATAATTAAAACCGTACAGCGGCCAAAAATAAAACCTACATCGTACGCGGAAGACTCAGATGTCAGTAAAAAGTAACCGGTTTCGATAAAACCAAGTGCACCAAATAAAACCAAAACTGCACCTAAACCAGCTAGCAAATAACCACCAACTTTTCTCATTTTATTCCCTTAGCGCAGAGTCTGATTTTGCATATAACGCCGCCAGCAGCGGCCGAGTGAAACGAGGTCCAGCGACCGCAGGGAGCGATGCTGGCTGGCCTGGTTATGTGCTCAGGTCAGCCACCTCGGTAATAAGTAAACCCGTTTGTTCGTAAAGGGCTTTTGACATTAACTGATAACTCAGAAAATATTGCTTTTTAATTTCTGCTTTTGGCGTACCCGTTTTTGCAATGGACATATAGTATTTTGATAATGATAGATCAAAACCAACAAACAAGATTTTGGAACCTCTCTTATTATTTCCGATTGTGTTCTTGAAAACCTTGCATAATTCTTGAGCCTTAAGCTTTTCCTTTATAACATCATGCTGGCAACGCAATAAATCAGTATTTTCTTTATCAACTTTGTTCGATTCTACTCGATCCGCTTCAATTTGCGTCGGTGTCTTATGAGAAGCTATTTCTCGGATCTTATCTAGCTTAGGTTTTTTCAAACTTGGCTCTTCACCATATTTGTTTGGCCCCTTGGTGCCAGGTATAAGGAGCAAAAATATTGTGAGTGGAATAGCTAGGCCTGGCAAAAAATAAGTAAGCCCCCAAACTGGATTAACGTTTATATCTCTTAGCCTGCCAAGTGTAGAAAAGAATAAATAAATGAAACAGCCAAAAAGAGCAAGAATGGTAATAAGTATTGGAACACTTTCTCGAAACAAATAAACTAAAGCACTACCAGCAGGCCCATCGGGGTGCCTCTCGCCGCTATTTGACAACATATAAGCCATCAAAAAAACTAAAGGTAAAAACGTCAGTAAATTAGCTAAAGCGTAATCTCTTCTGGTCTTCCTCGCACCTTGCCATATGGGCTGTTGAACAGTTCCAGGATCCTTTCTTTTTAAAAAATAATTTGGTATGTA
>NZ_LWFZ01000885.1:0-4384 GCF_001635225.1 Oleiphilus sp. HI0086 | reverse complement strand
CGCGGGTAATACAAAATATCTTTCTTACCTTGAAGTGCGTAGCAAGATCAGACACATGCAAGAATAGCCGGTGCTGACGACGCGATGAAAAACTACTATTTCATATCCTCTCCTTTACACTTTTTTATTGCCTCTAACTTAGCAATTGAAAATCAAGGACAAGAAAACATAGCTGTAATTGTTTCAAAAAACCTGGATTTGGCCAAATCCTTCACTCTAGCGATTGAGCAAGTAAAGGGATTGTTTCAAGAAACCGTTTCTTTAGCGAATGATAAAGGTCTCGGAAAGATACAGCATCGTCGGGAGGTCATGAAACGGATTGATGTTTTGTTTGCTTCGGATTCGAGTAAACAAATTTATACTGGAAATGATCGCCGAGTAGAGTTTCAGTATGCGATGCATGTTGCCAGTCAATCGGGTAGACGTGCGACCGGTATTTACATGGATGATGGTGCGGTGAGCTATATTGGCCACAAATCAATGAATAGCTTCGCTCACCGTTTTCTGGATCCTTTTCTTAAGAAACTCGTATACGGAACCTGGTGGAAGAACGCCCTGACAATAGGCTCTTCTGCTTGGATTTCAAAAGCCTATTTGGCGTTCCCTGAGTATGCTCACCCTCTGTTGCAGGAAAAGAAGCGCTTAGCGCTCAACACAGATTTGTTCTCATCTGATCAATTTAAACAGCTTTCTAAAAGTTTACTTGATGATAGAAAGGTCGATTTAAGCTGTTTCGATGCGATTAAGGTGTTGATTACTTTGCCTCATGAGGCTAGTTATATGAGGCAGCCGGATAGTCTAACAAGTGCCTATAAGCGATTGTTAGAAACTTTCTCCCCTCGTGACATTGGGGTCAAGGCTCACCCGAGGAGTACTAACCTTGACTTGCTCGATGAGATGTTTCCAGGTTCAACCCGTATCGATAAAAATATAGGCTTTGAGCTTATCTTGCCTCTGCTGGGAGATGACGTGCTTGTTTTGGGCGATATCTCGACAACCTTGCTGTCTGCCAAGTGGTTGAGGCCGGATATTCGTGTTGAAACATTAAGCTGTGAGGTGGCTAGTCAGCAAATGAATGACTTATTCAGCGCTCTTGGGATAAAGAAAAGCTATTCATTGGAATAAGCATTAACACTTAAATAATGGATATTGACAGTGAAGAAATATAAAAAGACTTATTGGGGGGCTATCCCAAAAGAGTTTAAGGCTCATGACAATGTGATATTCAAACGCTTTGGGAGGCGGTCAAATTGGTCGAGTGCTACCTCTATATTGGGTTTGAAGGGCGGAGCCTGTGCGAAGACAATGTTTTTCAGCATGCTTGCTCGAACTGTCCATAGCAATCCTGACTTGTTTGAATCAATACCCCCTGTTTCAATTAATTGGTCGGAGCGTTTTGTCGATGATGGCGATAAAACGCTTGTTGTTGAACATGGCTGGCTACCGAGATCGTCTTATCAAATCTCTCCTCATGGGGCCAATGCACGCAGCCACACTCAGTTTGACTCTGGCGTTGATTATGTTGAGCGCATAGGTCGACGCGATTTAGAGCACTGCAAAGCTCGCGCTCAACACTTCTTGAGGCCTAAAAAGGTTGATATCGCAGGCCTTACTCAAAAGCCTTTTTGTTTATTGCCACTCCAAGGAGGAGAGGACTATAACCTGAAGTTTTCTGATTCTGGTTTTGAGAGCTTGTATGGGCAGAAGGGCGCCAACGATTTATTGGCTCAGGCGCTAATTGATCGGAGTTATGCGGAAGCGCAAGGTGTGAACATTATCGTGACTGAGCATCCTGCTAAAAAATGCCGCTTATCTAATGCTCCGACGTTACCAAAGGGTGTGACATTTATCGAGGCTAAGAAAGGTATCCGTAGTATTGATTTAGCCGCGCATAAAAATTGTGTTGGGGTCGTATCGGTTAACTCTAACTTGGTTCATGAGGCAATGGTCTTAGGCAAGCCTGTTTGTTCTTATGGGCGTTTGATGTACAAGAGTGATGATAAGCCAATGTTTTCGTCAATTGCAGATATGCTGACATGTGGCGAACAAGACCTCAGCCTGGCTGATCAGTATTTAGCGCTATTATTTTTAAGTCAGTGGGAACTCACTGACTTAATGGACCCTATAATTGTGCAGACTTTATTAAACAGCATGGGGAAGGTTTTCCCTTGGGAGTTACGTCGAGGTATTTAACATTGGCTAATGTAAAAGAATATTCTTTTTTACCAGCTTAAAGCTTTTGCCAAGAATCAAACCTCTAATAAGTCTAGATTCAACACCGCTAACTTTACAGCTTCGCGATACTAAGAGTAAAACGTACATTAGCTGGCTTCCCATAATATATAGATAACCTCCTATTTCCGGGTTGCTGGTATATACTGATACGTACTTATTTCGGGTGACAGATGATTAAGGGTATCTTGTATTGAATACTGGTTTCTGGCCGAGCTTTATTGCTCATATTAAATTTACTCTAGCTTTTCTTTTATTGGTTACTTCTATCGAGATGCATGCGAGCTCTGACCAAGCCCGCCACTGCTTCAATTCAGGAGACTATGTCTGCGCCAAAAATATATGGGAGCCATTAGCTTATAAAGGCGATAGCATTGCCCAATTCTATATGGCCCGAATTAATCAGGAAGGTTTAGGTGTCGCTAAGAACATTTCTAATGCGCAGATATGGTACGTAGAAGCCGCTGAGTCAGGCTTGTTGGAAGCGCAAAATAATCTAGCTGTGCTGTATGAGAAAGGTGACGGTTTACCTAGAGATATTAATAAAGCGATAAAGTGGTATACGCTAGCGGCCGAACAGGGCGATACCTCAGCTCAATATAATCTAGCCTTAATTTATTACACCAATGAAGACGTCAAAGACGAAACAAAGGCTAATAGCTGGTTCAAGAAGGCGGCTAAGTTGGGAGACGTTCAAGCTCAGTATAACTTAGCGCTAATGCTCTTAAATGGATTGGGTGTCGAAGCTAAACCGAAAAGGGCTTTGCGTTGGTTGAGACGGGCGGCTGATCATGGGCATATACTGTCTCAGTATCAACTAGGCAGAATTTATCATTCTGGTGAAGTCTCTGGTAAAAACATAGCTGAAGCCATTAGTTGGTATACCTTGGCAGCCGAACAAGGTGATATCGATTCTCAGCTAAGTTTGGCGCAAATCTATTTACAAGATGGTCCTCAACACGACTCGCATGAATCATTTCGTTGGTTTGAAGTGGCTGCAAAATCAGGAAGTGCTCAGGCTCAGTTTCAATTAGGTCGTTTCTATCAAAGCGGTTTCGGTGTTATTAAGAACTTAAGCAAGGCGCAGCAATTGTATCAACAGGCTTGTAGGCAGAGACTTTCTGTTGCTTGTCAGGCTGGCGCTGCGCTGTAAACTTAGGCTCTTCTTGATAGGCATGGCTTGAGCTATAATGCTCAGTTCGCTCATTAGTTAAAATCCCTTTATGTCTTCTTCCTCATCAGAAAATCCCAACGCATTTACCGCTAACGGCCAGAATTATGAGCTTCAGCGTTATCCTGTTGAAAAGCGTAGTCAGTTGCGTGCCTGGGATGCTGCAGACAGCTACCTGCTTAATCTGGTTGATGACATGGCTGGAAGCTTCAAGCAGCTTTGTATCGTGCACGATAACTTTGGTGCTTTGACGATTCCTTTAATGAAATATAAGCCCCTCTGTTACGGCGACTCATGGATGTCATTAGAAGCAACGCGACAGAACCTCAAGAAGAATGCTGAAGCGAATGACGATAATGTGCTGGACTTTGAGTCGGGTCTTGAGTATCTCGTCAAACGAGAAGAGCGCCCAGACTTAATCATTGGTCGAGTACCTAAATCTAAAAGCCAGCTGGCTTATTTACTCGCTGAACTGAATAAGTGGGCACAAGAAGGCTGTACACTTTTACTTGCAGGTATGGATAAGCACTTAAGCAAAGGTCAGTATGAGTTGCTGGAGAAGTGCTTTGGCCCGGCGAGTTTTTTGCCAGGTGTAAAAAAAGCGCGAGTCTGGAGGGCAGAGGTTGATAAATCTCTGGCGTACGCTTCAGAGCAGAATATATTTGAACAGTGCAAGTCTGTCAGCGTTCCCGATTTTGAATTGAACTTGAAGGCTTTACCAAATGTCTTTAGCAATGATCATTTGGATATTGGCAGTCGCTTCTTTTTGGGGCATTACAAGTGCTTACCGGAGGTTTCACAAGTCGCTGATTTAGCCTGTGGGAATGGGGTACTTGGTTTAGCCTACTTACAGCGCTTTCCTAATGCCCAGATGTTTTTCTATGACGAGTCTTTTCAGGCGGTACAGTCTGCGAAACACAATTTGGCGGTCAATATGCCTACAAACCGTGCTGAGTTTATTGCTTGTGACGGCTTGAGCAA
>NZ_LWFZ01000884.1:0-381 GCF_001635225.1 Oleiphilus sp. HI0086 | reverse complement strand
CGTGCTATTAATGCCCGGCTTTATACAGAAAAGGCGCAGCTCTATCTCTCAGGAGAGAAGTCTTTCGTTTCGGGAGCCGAAGATGCCGGCATGATTTACGTTGCTTGCCGAGATGAGCGTAGAGGAGATGGCCTTGATTTGTCGGGCCGCCCTCTGATTAAAGTTATCGCCTTAAATACGCAGCTTGAAGGAATTGCGATTCAGGAGATGCCGTCTCTCGGTTTTGTGCCTGAAATCAGCCACGGAAAAGTCATTCTTGACCGAGTCGCTATCAAGGAAAGTTATATCTTGCAGGGGGATGGCTACCTTCAATATGTAAAGGCCTTTCGCACTTATGAAGACTTGCATGTGTGTGCCGCGATTGCCGCTAACCGTATGGCC
>NZ_LWFZ01000883.1:0-2474 GCF_001635225.1 Oleiphilus sp. HI0086 | reverse complement strand
TATACCGATAAACTTCCGCAGTTGATTAATCCGGGAACAGGGAGAATTCATACTTCTTATCATCAGGCTGTCACCGCGACAGGGCGTTTATCTTCTAGTGATCCGAACTTGCAGAATATTCCGATTCGAAGCACCGAAGGTCGAAAGATTCGTCAGGCTTTTGTTGCACCCGACGGTTATAAGCTTATCGCAGCCGACTATTCGCAAATAGAACTGAGAATTATGGCGCACTTGTCTCAAGATAAGGGCTTGTTGGAGGCATTTGCTCAAGGAGAAGACGTACACCGTGCGACTGCTGCAGAAGTCTTCGATGTTTCTGTTGAAGAGGTGAGTGCTGATCAGCGCCGCAAAGCCAAAGCCATTAACTTTGGTTTGATTTACGGTATGTCGGCATTTGGTTTGGCGAAGCAAATCAATGTATCTCGAAAAGAAGCAGCGCAATATATTGATCGTTATTTCGAACGTTACCCAGGTGTACTTGAGTACATGGATAGAATCCGGGCTCAAGCACATGATGATGGTTATGTCGAAACCGTTTTTGGTCGTCGTTTATATCTTCCTGAGATAAATGCTCGAAATAAAATGCTTCAGCAAGCAGCAGAGCGGACGGCGATTAATGCACCAATGCAAGGTACGGCGGCAGATATTATCAAAAAGGCGATGATAAAGGTCGATGCCGCACTTGAAGGTGCTGGTCTTGACGCAAAAATGATTATGCAGGTGCATGATGAATTGGTGGTTGAAGTCGCTGAGGGCCAGGTTGAAGGTGTCAAAGCTTTACTGATTGAAAATATGATGTCTGCCGCAGATCTTGATGTTCCGCTTATTGTTGAGGCTGAAGTAGGTGACAATTGGGATCAGGCGCATTAATGAGTGACTCCCAACGCATACTTGAATCGTTGCTTAAGAACGATACAAAGCTTTGGCAGGCGATGCCGATGTCAGAATGGTTTGCTCATTTCAAACAAGCTACAGGCAGCTTTTCCAACTCGATTGATCGGGCGATACTAGCAGGCAGAATGAGTGCCAGTGTCGGTTTTGCTTTTGCAGGTGCATACCAGTCTGCTATCGAAGCGCTTTTTGGTTTGGAGGAAGCCCTACTGGCTTCGGTGTGTGTGACGGAAGCAGGAGGAAATCACCCTCGTGCTATTAATGCCCGGCTTTATACAGAAAAGGCGCAGCTCTATCTCTCAGGAGAGAAGTCTTTCGTTTCGGGAGCCGAAGATGCCGGCATGATTTACGTTGCTTGCCGAGATGAGCGTAGAGGAGATGGCCTTGATTTGTCGGGCCGCCCTCTGATTAAAGTTATCGCCTTAAATACGCAGCTTGAAGGAATTGCGATTCAGGAGATGCCGTCTCTCGGTTTTGTGCCTGAAATCAGCCACGGAAAAGTCATTCTTGACCGAGTCGCTATCAAGGAAAGTTATATCTTGCAGGGGGATGGCTACCTTCAATATGTAAAGGCCTTTCGCACTTATGAAGACTTGCATGTGTGTGCCGCGATTGCCGCTAACCGTATGGCCGAAGCCATTGCTTCAGATTGGGGGCAAGGCGCAATTGAAAAACATATCGCGCTAATACTGTCACTGCGAGAAGTGAATGCCATGCAACTAGATTCTTCTGCGGCACATATTGCCTTGTCTGCTTGTCGCTCACAGCTGAATGAACTAATCGCTGCAACGAATACTTTGTTCGAACAGAGTAATCCTCAAAAATACCAAAATTGGCAGCGTGATAGCCGCCTTTTGAAAGTGGCGGGTAAGGCCCTTGAAACGAGAACTCGAAAAGCTTGGGAAGATATCCTGAGCTAAAAATATTTTATGTGCCTTTCATGAGCTTCCTTTATCAGTAGATTATTGAAATAAAAGAACTTGTATCAATAACTTGAATCTGCCCTCAAAAATTATTTTCTCCTAAGTCTAAAAAATACCCACTTTGAACGTTTTGTGAGCTGGCGCACACAAAAATCTTTACTATCTTAAAAGGTCTGAATAATAAAAATTAACGCTATTTTCCGGGCGGAAGGTAGCGTCAATAGCTCATAGAAATGAGGAAACATCATGCGCCTTTCCGATCTGAATAAACTCTTACTAACGCTTTGTTGCTTAAGTTTAGCCGCTTGTAATGGGGGCAGTAGTGGAGGGGGATCTGGGGGCAGTGATGAGCCGGAGGCGGTTAGTCTGACAGGCGGTGGTATTAAAGGGCCTCTAGTTAATGCAATTGTTACTGTCTATACGGTTGATACCACAGCAGAAGACTTTAAAGGTGCAATAGTAGGTGAACCGGGCTCAACTAATGAACAAGCACAGATTATTGACCTGGTGCTGCCAACACCAATTGAGCCTCCTTATATTCTGGAGTTTACATCAGACGAAAATACGACTGATATTCTAACGGGGCAGGCACCCGTTATTTCCGAAATGCGAACCGTTATTACCCAAGCACTTCTTGATAATGGCGAGCAAATCTATGGC
>NZ_LWFZ01000882.1:0-1677 GCF_001635225.1 Oleiphilus sp. HI0086 | reverse complement strand
CCCATTTCTTTCCAATTAGGGAACAGCTCATTTAACGCTGTTGGTTCTAGAACTGCGCCAGACAGGATGTGGGCGCCAACCTCAGATCCTTTTTCTACAACGCATACGCTGATTTCATTACCAGTCTCTTCAGCGATTTGTCTTAGACGACAGGCTGCTGATAATCCAGCGGGGCCACCGCCGACAATGAGTACGTCAAACTCCATCGATTCACGTTCCACAATAGGTCTCCTCGTGCATATACGTTATATAGCGTCCTGATGTTAAGCCTGTTTAGCTGGACCAGAGCGCAGTTTTTAGTTTCCGCTTTTTTACGGCGCGCGAATTATACAGTTATTCGCTGAAATTCGCACCCCCAGTCTTTCTGACTATGCTAATTCACAATATGGCAGTGACGGAAGTAGTGATGAATACCTCTCTTTTAGCATGTTGACTAAATATATAGCCACTTTAGCTTCCTGTGCTGCAAAGAGAGTTTCAAACAAACGTTTGAATTTTACCTGTTTATTCAATGTATGTAAAAGGTAGTTGTTATCCTGGTATTCGCAATTGATTTAGAGCATAAAAATATAGAAAAAGAGTGTTGAAATAGGTGCGATTTAATGTGCAACTATTGACCTAAAAGCGATTTATCGGCAGAATCATGCGCTTCGCGAAAGCTGTATTTTATTTAATCTTGGAAGGCTAGTGAGTATTTGCTGGTTTTTTCGAGGGTTAAATGCTGATAAAACACCGCTTAAGAGCCCGAATGGACTAAAGTAGTGTAAATTATATTTTTGCTTCGCGCCTGTATCTGGGTCTATCTAGGTCGTTGTTCAGGGTTTACCGGTCATTGTTAATTTTTATTAGTTAGCGAATGCTTGGGTAAGTAAAACTTTGAAGAATGATAAGACCTCTAAATTCAATTGTTAATTAACGAGGAATCTATGAAGGTTCTGGTCGCTGTTAAACGAGTTATTGACTATAACGTCAAAGTTCGAGTTAAGCCTGATAATTCAGGTGTAGATCTTACTAATATCAAAATGGCAATGAACCCATTCTGTGAAATCGCTGTTGAAGAAGCGGTTCGCTTGAAAGAGAAGGGTGTTGCAAGTGAAATCGTAGTGGTTTCTATTGGTCCTAAAGTTGCTCAAGAGCAAATTCGTACAGCCCTGGCGCTAGGTGCGGATCGCGGTATTCTGATTGAAACTGACGAAGAAGTTCAGTCTCTACAAGCTGCAAAATTATTTAAGTCTGTTGTTGAAAAAGAAGAGCCACAGCTAGTAATTCTTGGTAAGCAGTCTATCGACTCTGATAACAACCAAACTGGTCAGATGCTTGCTGCATTGACTGGTATGCCTCAAGGTACGTTTGCTTCTGAAGTTGTTGTTGATGGCGACAAAGTAAATGTTACTCGTGAAGTTGATGGTGGTCTGATGACAGTTGGTTTGAACTTGCCAGCAGTTGTAACAACTGACTTGCGTTTGAACGAGCCACGTTATGCTTCTCTTCCAAATATCATGAAAGCGAAGAAAAAGCCGCTTGAAATGACAACTCCAGCTGACCTGGGTGTTGATGTTGCTGCTAGCTTGAAGATTACCAAGGTTGAAGAGCCAGCTACGCGTTCAGCAGGTATTAAAGTTGCCGATGTTGCTGAATTGGTTGACAAACTTAAGACTGAAGCGAAGGTGATCTAAC
>NZ_LWFZ01000881.1:0-2606 GCF_001635225.1 Oleiphilus sp. HI0086 | reverse complement strand
TTTGTTACCCCAGAGCAAAGGCACTTAGGTCTGGATGAAGAAATATTATCGAAGAGGGATGAGCTTTATCGCAAGATGAAAAGAAAGAACCAAATAAGGTGGTCAAAAGCTACGCGGAACTGGGAGAAAGTGGGTGACGTTAAGTTGAACCCGGAGAAGGAAAAACAAGCAGCTTAAATGCTCAGGCGACAACTACCTTGAAAAACGCCGTTAACACCATTAATCTTTGTTGTTTCAATATCGCACCGAATTTTTTCAGCAATGTTTAATGCGTTTGCATCATCAATGTCGGGTAAAACTAAAACAAACTCTTCTCCCCCATATCGTGCAACGACATCATGCTCTCTGTGACTTTTGAGTAGAGTTTTGCCTAAGTGCTGCAAAACATCATCTCCAAAAGCATGCCCATAAGTGTCATTAATGTTTTTAAAGTAATCTATATCTATGATCATCAGCGCAACTGATGACTTGTTTCTCTGAGCTTGAGAAAATAGCCTACCTGATCGGTTATTAAGCTCTCTTCTATTTAATAAACCCGTGAGAGGATCTATTGTTGCCATTTCTAGAAGTTCCTGACTTTGTTTTTCTAGTAGTTCTTTTGTTTCAATGAGTTCTTGATACAACTTGTCTCTATTGGAGCAGTCAAGAAGTGACCAGTAAGTAGTGTGTTCTTTATCTAAACTTATACTGGCCACTACTGGAACTTTTTTACCTTGATATGTAATCACAGTAAGTTGCACTTCTTCAGCATAAAACTCATTAATCAATAATGGGTAAACATAACTGTCAATAAAAATATTTGAAGCCTTGGTGAAAATATTAGACAGTGGCATTGAAGACAGTTCTTCTTTTTTCCAGCCAAGTAAGGTCAATAGATGCTTATTGCTATAAGTAATAGCTCTCTTAGAATTCACAACTAAGTGACCAGAATGGAAACTGTCTAAGAAAGAATCCACTTCAGCACCTAAGCCTTATTTCTATTTATGAAATCTATAAGTAAAGGCATAAGTAGGGCTGGATCGGTCATGTGGGGGCAGTGCCCCTCGGCCTCAATTAAAGCTAATTGACTATCGTTTATATTTTCAGCCATATATTTTCCGACCTCTGGCGCGGCTAAGGAATCTTTTAAACTCTGAAAAATAAATGTCGGTTTAAGTATATTTCTTAACATTGTTCTGTAGTCAGAGAAGAATGTCGCTATAGCAAACGTTTTTGCAATTACGGGGTCTGTACTGCAAAAACTGCCAGATAACTCTCCAATAAGTTCAGGCGAGTGCCCCGCACCCATAACAAGAGGAGCTAAATAGTTCGCCCACCCTATATAATTCTTGTCCATTAAGTTTATTAGCTCTTCTAAATCTTCTCGCTCAAATCCACCCATATAATCTGGAGGTATATTCATAAAACAAGGTGAAGGGCAAATCATGGTAATATCGGAAATTCTATCACCGCAATTAATCGAGGCAATACCTGCAATAATAGAGCTTACTGAATGGCCAATGATCGAAACATTAGAAAGATCTAAAGCTAATAATATTTCCTCTATATCTTTCGCATAACCATCAAGGCTTGCGTATCTTTTTTTAGAAAAGCTATTTAAGTCTGATTTTCCAGAGCCAACATAATCGAACAAAACAACTTTAAACTGTTTCTCAAGCGCTGGAAGCATGAAGCGCCACATATTCTGATCACAGCCGAAACCATGTGCCAATAGAACTATCTTGTCTCCGTTTCCGGAAATATTGACATTATTTCTTTTCAATATTTCCGCTTTATCGTGGCACATAACTTTTTGATCAATCATAACAATGAACCGTGCAATAAAAAGTGTTGCTGAATTTAAGTAAAGATATTATTAAAGATAGCATAGTAGTAGGTCTCTGCTTTAGCTAGAAGCGTAGTCGTAAAGCTACTTTTTGTACTGAAGCATGTGGTTTATCGAAGCATAAAATAACGATTTTGAACACTAACTCTCGGATTATCGTAACCTTGAAAATGAACGCTTTAAGTTTAAATTTTACTATTTTTACCACGGTTAATAATGATCGCGTTGCTCTTTTAGAAATATTTAGGATAGCAAAAACTTAATATCAAAAAAAAGCCGCTTTAGAAGCAAAGCCTTAATTTTCCAGCAAGCTAGTTCATGACGATTAGGCCAAAACCAAATTGCACCTTCAACGGCAAGTTTTGGCACTTTTCTGACCAAGTCTTGCTTAGAATGGTTAGGCCCAAGTCAGACCATTTATTCTAATAGGCCAGCTTGGGTGCTGACTTTTAGGCATTAGTTATATCGTGACCTAACACGTTTAAAGCTCGTTTTCGCCCTAAAAAAGCATTACCCTGTCTAGCTAAATACTCATTTATAAGTACATAAAACTTTTGCTATAGAGCTTATGCCTGCCAAACAGAAGATTCTTAAAGTTCGTCGCCACTATAACCAGTGGGTGGCTGACCAAACCCTAGAAGATTACGCCTTACGATTCACCGCTCGTAAAGCTCGGCGTATGGGTATTAGCCGTGTCGGCAAAACCGCTTTAGGGGCGACTGCTTTTTTGGCACTTGAAAGCATTGCTGCAGCGGTAACGATTAACTATGGCTTTGTGAAT
>NZ_LWFZ01000880.1:0-1299 GCF_001635225.1 Oleiphilus sp. HI0086 | reverse complement strand
TCTACGAAACTTATATTGCAAACCAAACGCAGGATAAACTGAGCCATATACAAGGCGATACAGAGACGCTTGTGGACAACCTGCTGCAAGAGCTGGAAAAAATCCTTGAGGGCAACCAGGCTTTTTCAGCCGCACTGGAAGAAAGCCAGAATGATCTAAAGAAAAACCCCGATATCAACAGCATCACTCAGCTCGTTGCCAAGCTTATTGAAGAAACTGACCAAGTTAGACAAGCCAACACATCAATGGAAAACTCCTTAATCGTTGTGAAGGAGGAAGTCAGTACTTTAAAAAGGAACTTGGAAGAACTGAACGAAACGGCGTTTACCGACCAGCTCACCGGCATCCCGAATCGACGAGCATTTGATGAGTCTATTAAAACACTAGTAAATGAGTTTGAACAAACACTGAAGCCCTTCTCTCTCCTATTTATGGATATTGATCACTTCAAATCGTTTAATGATACGCACGGCCACGCAGTAGGCGACAAAGTTTTAACCTTTATCGCAACAGTTCTAAAGAAGGGTGTCAAAGGTGACGATATCGTCGCTCGTTATGGAGGTGAAGAATTCGTGGCGCTATTACCCAACACACGCTACGAAGGCGCACTCGTTGTAGGCCAGCAGCTATGCGATAAGGTCGCCAGTAAAAACCTGGTTATGGGCAGTGATAAAAAAGTCACCCTGGGTAATATTACCATTTCTGTCGGTGTTGCGAGTATGCAAACCTCTGACACAATTGATGGCTTAGTAGAGCGCGCTGACCAAGCCTTGTATGCAGCTAAGAAACAAGGCCGGAACAGAGTAATTGGAGAGACGCAGAACCTTGCGCAAAGTCAGTAGTATCAGAAAGGTGTATCGGCTCGAACCCTTTCTCAAAGGTTGGAGTTCAGTGCACGGCATAGTTAAACAGCACTCAAAGGCGTGAAAGTCCGCAAAACGGACCTTCATGACTGATCGATAAACAAGGATATTTTGGCCAATATTGATCTGATCGGTTACTTCTGGAAAGTGAGATAAGCGGACATAACTTGAGAATTGTCTTCAGATCTAATCTGGCCCTTCCTAACTAGCATTTTTATATTACAAAAGACCCGAAAGCGGACATAACAGTTGGACTGTTTTTACAAAATTACGGCCAATATTCGCTAAGTGAAGCTTCTTCTATATGCTGTATGTATAAACAGTATCAAGGAGGATACTCATGTCACCGGCAAGGAATGTCTGGGCGAGTCAAGCACCATACTATGAACGCCATCAGCCCGAAAAGACGCTCCTCTATCAATTGGTTCAGGAACAT
>NZ_LWFZ01000879.1:0-2355 GCF_001635225.1 Oleiphilus sp. HI0086 | reverse complement strand
TTCGTAAGCATTCGGATTTATGCTTCCAATTGTCATCACTTAAGCCCGGAAAAAAGTGATGCCCGGATACAATTAATACACCTTTGTCTTTCAACTTCTCATACAACTCCTGGTTACTTAAGGGGCAATCTTTCAACCATAACCAAATAAACATTGCACCTTCTACTTTATGGATTAAGAAAGGCAGACCCTGAAGTAACTCACATAAAAGGTCGCGCGCTCTTTCAGCTTTAGACAAATAGTAAGGTCTTATTACCTCATTACTTAAGGTGAGTATTCTTTTACTGTCGACTAAATCTTTCGCCATTATGCTGCCGAAGCTACCCGTCGCCAAATTCATAATCGCATTAACTTCCGATAAAGCGCTTATTACCGGCGCATCCGCAATAACGATTCCTGTACGTGCAGCAGGTAAACCGAATTTAGAGAGACTTAGGCACAGGACAATATTTTGGTTCCAGGTTGGTTCTGCATCAGTAAATATAAGGTTTGGAAAAGGCGTGCCGTAAGCACCATCAACAATCAATGGTACTTTATGTTCACGTGCCAACTGGTCTAACTTACTCATCTCTGAGTTTGTAATCACATTTCCCGTCGGATTTGTGGGGCGAGATACGCAGATCGCTCCCGTGCTTTCAGTAATTTGGAACTTCTCGAAGTCGATATGGTATTTAAATGTCTCTGCGTTAATTTCCTCAGTTTTTGGTCTGTTTGATATAAAAAAATCTTCAACCAAACCCGCATCGGAATAGCCAATATATTCGGGAGCAAGTGGTAGCAGAACCTGTTTACTACTACCATCTGAATACTTCCCTGCAAACAAATTGAAGAGCATAAAGAATGCTGCTTGACTGCCGTTTGTTAAAGCAATATTTTGCGGGCCTATATCCCAGCCATATTCAGCTTTAAGTAATGAAGCGAGTGACTTAATGAAGTCCAAATTGCCTTGTGGTGGATCGTAAACACCGATCAGCTGCTGGAAATCGGATGTAGACTCAACAATTTCCAGCAATCTATTTTTAAAATAATCCTGCACTTCCGGAATATGCGCAGGATTGCCTCCCCCCATCATGATTAAACCTGAGTCGCCAGCCAAGGCATTTCCAAGATCTTCCATTAAGCTTGTAATGCCGGCCTTTGAGGTAAACTTATCGCCGAAACTTGAGAACTTCATAAATATAAACACCTAATAACGTGAACAATGGTTTCGCTGCGATGGAATGAACCTATGGTAACTACAACTTTAATGACTAGACTGGTATAGGTATACACCAAATATTAATACGGAGCACAAGCATGCGATTCATATCACTTTTTTTGTTTTCATTCTTAGTAAGTAGTCTTTGCCTGGCCCATGATCAAACGCATTCTGACTTACCCTTTATCGAAGTCAGCACGACAGCAAGCGCAAAGTCCTTGCCCGATCAAGCCATAATTAATATTACTTTCTCTGCAACAAAGTTTGAAGCAGAAAAAGCGAGAAGAGCCGTCGACAAGCTGGTCCGCCCTTTCCTGTCAAAACTAGAAGAATACGATATTCAAGAGAACTCCCTCGACACAAGCAATACACAATTACACCCACAATACGAATACCGAAATAACCAGCGAGATTTCAAAGGTAATCAAATTACGCGCAAAATTGAGTTTAAACTAAATGATCTTGCGCAACTCCAGGCTCTTATCCAAGACATCACCCGCACAGAAGCATCTCATCTAGGGAGTATAAGATTCACACTTAAGAACAAACAGAAGCTAAAACGCAAAGCCTTAAACAAAGCAATTAATAAAGCAAAAAATAAAGCAGCTACCATTGCCCAAGGCTTCGAAGTAAGCTTGGGGAAAATTTTAAATGTAAAGCATGTTAGCAACGAAGCAAGACCAGCCCCACAAATGCGCGCCATGGCAATGAGTGCTGAAATGAGCGACAGCCAAAGTAATACCTACCAGCAAAAAGAAATTGAATACAATGCGACCATTAGCGCAGTATTTTCAATCGATTAAGCACTAGTCATACGACACCAAATAGCATATAGCACCGGCAATTCAACCTGAATCGCCGGTGCCTCATTCAGCCCGCAACTTCAACAGACTCACTATTTTTATGCTTATCAAGCTTACGCTCTGAAGCGCTCCAGTAATAAAGAACTAACCCTGAAAGGATACACGCGGTACCGATTAGCATTACTTCGCTAATGTGTTCACCATTAAAAAAGGCACCCAAAGCCAAAGCAAAAACAGGTGTCATCAGAGTCACCATTGCAACAGCCGTTGCACCCAGCTCTTTAATAATAAAAAAGTAACATGCAAAGCCCAATAGTGAGCCGGCTATCGCTAGATACAAAACAGACCATGGCG
>NZ_LWFZ01000878.1:0-954 GCF_001635225.1 Oleiphilus sp. HI0086 | reverse complement strand
GACTCCTCTTTGGTTGCTAGCATCCAAGAAACACTAGGCCTTGAAAGCGGCAATACAACAACAGAATTAAATGATGAGCAGATTGAAGAGCTAGCAAAAATCGCAGCGCTTTCTGACATCGCAAGCCAAATGAAAGGCTCAAAAAGCCCGGCCGTAGTGGTTATTATCGAAGAAGATGGCAAGGCTAGCAGCACGCCTGAAGTGTATTTAAAACTACACCTTTTGTCTCATCGCCTGGTTAAGCCGCACGGCATTAATCTTGACGGTATTTTTGGTTTACTGCCAAATGTTGCATGGACTAATAAAGGTCCAATTGACCTATCTGAATTAACAGCTAAGCAACTTGAAGCACGAGTAGCCGGTGAATTGATTGAAGTTAAGTCTGTTGATAAATTCCCACAGATGACCGACTACGTCGTACCTGGCGGCGTCCGTATTGCCGATACAGCCCGCGTACGTCTTGGCGCCTACATTGGTGAAGGCACCACAATCATGCATGAAGGCTTTGTAAACTTTAATGCAGGCACAGAAGGCACCTCAATGATCGAAGGCCGTATCTCTGCAGGTGTAATGGTAGGAAAAGGTTCTGATCTTGGCGGTGGCTGCTCTACCATGGGTACCTTATCTGGTGGCGGTAACATCATCATTGCGGTTGGTGAGAACAGTTTGATCGGCGCAAATGCAGGTATCGGCATTCCTTTAGGTGATCGCTGTACTGTTGAGTCAGGTCTCTACATTACTGCTGGCACTAAAGTAGTTATGCTTGACTCTGAAAACCAGGTCGTTGAGACGGTTAAAGCACGTGATCTAGCAAATAAAGCTGACCTACTGTTCCGCCGAAACTCGGCAAATGGTCGAGTTGAATGCTTAACTAATAAGACTGCCATTGAACTGAATGAAGAGCTTCACGCCAATAACTAGTATCTGGCTAAGCAACTAACACTGCCCTAACAG
>NZ_LWFZ01000877.1:0-854 GCF_001635225.1 Oleiphilus sp. HI0086 | reverse complement strand
CATCCTTCGGCAGAGGTCGGGGAAGAGTTTTATTTACGGTTTTATTGAATACGGTTGTTGCATATGTCGAAACGAGATTATTACGAAGTTCTGGGTATTGAACGCTCAGCTGATGCGAAGGAAGTTAAGAAGGCCTACAGACGCTTGGCGATGAAGTACCACCCGGACCGCAACCCGGATGATGCTCAAGCAGAAGAAAAGTTTAAAGAAGCAACTGAGGCTTATGAGATCCTTTCTGATGAGCAGAAGCGTGGCGCTTATGATCAGTATGGTCACGCAGGTGTTGACCCGCAAGCTGGTGGCGGTGGCTTTAGTGGTGGTAATGGTAACTTTAGCGATATTTTTGGTGATGTTTTCGGTGATATTTTCGGTGGCGGCGGAGGTGGCGGTGGCCGCCAGCGTAGCGCTCGTGGTGCTGATTTACGTTATACCCTCGACTTGGACTTGGAAGATGCCGTTAAGGGTACAACAGTAAAAATTCGCGTACCAACTCATGTGACCTGTAAGCCTTGTAATGGCTCGGGTGCTGCAAAAGGTTCTAAGCCTGAGCATTGTGGTACTTGTAATGGTGCGGGCCAGGTCAGAATGCAGCAAGGCTTTTTCTCTGTGCAGCAGACCTGTCCAAATTGTCGCGGCCAGGGAACAATGATTAAAGATCCTTGTCGTTCATGTCACGGTTCGGGTGTGATAGAAGAAACCAAGACTTTGTCTGTTAAGGTTCCGCCGGGTGTCGATACCGGTGATCGAATTCGCTTGGCAGGTGAGGGTGAAGCGGGCACGCATGGCGCGCCGTCAGGTGATTTATATGTACAGGTTTCGGTTAAAGAGCATCCGATCTTTGTGCGCGATGGCAA
>NZ_LWFZ01000876.1:0-2734 GCF_001635225.1 Oleiphilus sp. HI0086 | reverse complement strand
TTACCCCGTGATTTAACGCGTTATTACTATACCTAATGGCATCTACACTTAGCTCTGCCTTTAGGTTAGGCATTGATAAGTTAAGCTGTCCTGCCTCGGTCACCCCAAACACCGTACCCAAAGATTCGACATCCAAACTTAAACCATCCAAGAAAAACTCATTGCCATTAGTGCGATATCCTAAGCGCCCATTTTCGACGGTAAAATCAATATCATACAACCCACCCAAAACATTGTTAGCACCGTGTCTTGTATTACCTCTGTTGTGCACCAAGATAGAGCCATCAATCTCGTAGTCAATAAAGAAGCCCCCTATACTCGGATCTGTTACAAGTGAAGGCAGGCCCGGCGCATCAACAAAACGAATTTCCTCTATTTCGAACCTTGCGACATTTCCAGAAGAAAAGGCAAACTTTATATCGCCGTTATCAAGAATATCAAACTCTAATCGGTGCTCTGCCAACTGCCCAGGATCTGCAGCAGAGCTCATCTTGACACCCTGCAACGCTATACCCAAACCATCATCAAAATAGGCTATCTCACCCACTGAAAACTTCGATTCTAGGTCAACAGTGATTCCCGACTGCCCACTTACACCCGACAAAAACTCATCACCAAGTGCTTTTAGCTCCGCAGCGCTTATTTGTGGGAGAATAAAAAGCATTAATGTTATTGATAGTCTATTTATCATCCGTAATTCCTAAGGCGTTGGAAAAACCAACAGGTTACCCTGCAAAGTGAGATCACCACTCATCTCGACAGTCATTAAGTCGACCTGCTGATAGTCTGAACTATTACTTGGACGGTCTTGGTTTGCAGTCGCGAGCGTATACTGGAAGTCGTTCATGCGTATACTCTTAGGCAAGCCAATTTCGATCACATCCCGATTAAATAGCAGACCGTCACCACCAAAACCATCTGCAATATCTCTCAGTCTAAACGTAAGACCTTCAAAAGAGACTGAGCCTTGAATATTATCAATCGCAAACCAGCCTCCATCATTCTGAGTCTTAAAAGCTAAGCGCGCCCCACATACTTTTTGACTATTTGAACAATCTCCAAAGTAACCATGGCTGTCAGAGTCATTGAACGCCCCACCCTCTTCGTTGATTGAAACTTCACCTGTTAAATAAACACCACTTTGCCCTGTCACCTCTGATAGATCTGAGTCATCAATACTTGACATCTCTGCATTAGCGAGCCCGGCAGTAAGCATAAAAATTAGTACCCGAAACAACATAAATAAGCCTCTAGTTAGGATCCAAGTCCCGAAATTTAACATCCATATACTGGACCAATATCCCTTCAATTCGCTGCTCGCCTAAACTTGTACCACCAATGTCTAAATCACCGACAATGATATTGCTACGATACTCACCATTCGTATAATAATCGTGAAAAAAGTCATGCGCTGCGACAGCATCCGGGTCAGCTAAATCGTATGAACCATCAACAACATTAATCTTATCCATATATGGATGTGTAATTTTCGCTATTTGAAGAGTAAGCCCACCGCTTGTTGGTAGATTGCTAGATCCATCTACCCCGATGTATAAGGGCTGGAACGTGTGACCTAAAGCCAACTCCATTTGGAAGTTGGACATTTTAATGCTAGATGAGCAACCTTGATTAATTTGCTCACAAGTACTTACCTCAATGGAGGGAGAATAAAAGTTAAGACGAAACTCTGCTGCCATACGCTCTTCCCCGTCATCGCCCCACAAGCGCAAGTAAGACCCGTCAAACACGGCACTTTCAACATTGATGTTTAAATTGCTTGCAAGAGCACCATCATTAATTTCAAGTTCTAAGCCAAGATCTGGCCTCTCCCCATTTACCCATTCAGCAGATGAAGGTCTACTAGAACACTCCCCACCTGCAGCACCAGTCAAACAGTCATAACCTTGAGCAGTATCTAAAACCTTCCTAGGTGCCGCAAATTCAAGTACCGCCTCTCCGGGTAAGCCAATATCAGGGTCATCACCATTTAATAAATCAATTTCGTATGGGTTAGTTAGCCTACCTAGATTTACACCCTCTAGAGTCTCCCCATAATTACTACCTGCACGCGCGATATACATTTGATTAACGTTGATTACAACGTCTTCTCCAGCACTGTTAGTTACACCACTAATCCTGAATACCTTGCCTTCGCTTGGATTATGGCCGTGACTGAAAATAAAGTCATCCATCACTAAACCGATGCCTTGGCCATCGACCTCAGATAAATCACTGTCAGATAGCGACTGCATTTCTGCATATATCTTCGTACTACTAGCCATCATTAGCGATAGAAATAACAAAGCAATTTTGTTGTTTGTAGATGCATTCATAGTTGAAATCAGCGTCCTGATTTATTAGAAGTTAGGGAAGTATACCCAATAATTAATTAAATCATGTCTTGCGAGTCAAAACTTTACAGTCGTTCACAAATCAAACAACAAGATAAGAACCTGCTCACATAATTAAAACGAAAGTGAGTTACTTACAATACTTTCTTCCAGGCAATAAAAAACCCCAGTAGGACGACCTACTGGGGTTTCTAATAGAAGCCTGACGATGACCTACTCTCACATGGGACCTCCCACACTACCATCGGCGATGCTTCGTTTCACTTCTGAGTTCGGGATGGGATCAGGTGGTTCCAAAGCTCTATGGTCGTCAGGCAAAACTTCGGTTGCTGATACTTGATCAACAACACTTAATTCTGCGTCTTTAACAATAGCAAGTAATA
>NZ_LWFZ01000875.1:0-792 GCF_001635225.1 Oleiphilus sp. HI0086 | reverse complement strand
GAACCGCCTTTTATGTTTTGATCTTTAAGGGATAACCACTTGAACCCCAGAGGCCACCGAGTGCGTCGCTGCACAGAGGAAGAGATGGAGACACACCTAAAAAGGCTTTTATCTTTTCTCTGTTTTTATCTTTTCTCTGTGTAGGCCGCAGGCCTCTCTGTGCCCTCGGTGGTGAACCGTCTTTTGTGTTTTGATCTTTAAGGGCAGTCTTTAGCGACAGAAAAAACTACACCCACTGCCTGCTTAGATGTATAATCTGCCGCCTATTTTTTAAGCAACTCTTTTCGCAAGCGATTGATATTTAGATGACCGACACCACGACCAAGAAGCTTTTTATTAAAACTCACGGCTGCCAGATGAACGAGTATGATTCATCTCGCATGACAGACTTACTGCAAGACAGTCATAAAGTTGAGTTAACCGAGAACGAGAGTGATGCTGACATCATTCTTCTTAATACCTGCTCTATTCGTGAAAAAGCACAGGAAAAGGTCTTTCACCAGCTTGGTCGCTGGAAGAAGCTTAAGGAAAGCAACCCGGAACTAACTATCGGCGTTGGTGGTTGCGTTGCCAGTCAGGAAGGTGAAGCGATTCGTTCTCGCGCGCCTTTTGTAGACGTGATCTTTGGCCCACAAACGCTTCATCGCCTACCAGAGATGATCGACGCATCAAAAACAACTGATGTAGGCGTGGTCGACATCAGCTTCCCTGAAGTTGAAAAGTTTGACCACCTCCCTGCTCCCGGTATAAATGGCCCTTCTGCGTTTGTTTCAATTATGGAAGGCTGTAGCA
>NZ_LWFZ01000874.1:0-9729 GCF_001635225.1 Oleiphilus sp. HI0086 | reverse complement strand
TAATACTCAAAAATATGTCAGACTCTTTGTAGTCTGACAACCAGCGCTTGAGATAGTCGTAAGGGCTCGCATCAAACCATTCTAGGTCTACATGTGCAAATTGTCGTATAAAGGGAAAGATGGCGAGATCTGCCAGGCAGGCCTGCTCGCCAAAAAGAAAAGTTTGGTTTTGTAAGCGCTTGTCCAAAAGCTCTAAAAAACCTTCGCCTTGCTTGCGATATTCCTGCTCACTTTGTTCTGGGTGGCGGTCTGCATATTTGTATCGATCAAGCTTATCTTTGAATTCACCGTCATTGATTGAAATAAGGTCGAGCATCTCGTTAAGTTTGGAAGCATCTAAAAAGTTGTCTGGATCGTATCGTTTGAAAGCCCACTTCATGATATCCAGGCTTTCATCAATCACTTGCGGGGCCTCGGATTCTGAATGATGAAGGATGAGCACCGGAACGGTACCTTTCGGAGAATAATGCAGCATTGTCGCTGGCTTATTTCGTAAGACAATTTCCCTTATCTGAATCTTTTCCTGGCTAAGAGTCAGGGCCAACCGTGCTCTCATGGCATAAGGGCAGCGTCTGAAGGTGTATAGAATTGTCGAAGGCATGGGCGCAACCGTGTTTTGAAAACAGGCATGATTCCATTTGCTTTAACTAAAAGCAATTGAAGTTCTAAGTTGTACAGGTGTTATCGACTGGAATAAAAAAAGAGGGCCGAGGCCCTCTTAGAGTTAGTACTGCTTTATTAGTTATCGTTTTGGGTGTGTCTGGTAGGGAGGCTCAAATTTGTTTTATTGAGCCAATAGAGTTTGAACGATTTCAATACCTGCAGCTTGGTGAGCTTGCGTAGTTGGGTGAATTTCATCATAGAACAAGAAGCCAGTAGCTGTTACGTAACCATCACACTCAGGGTGAAGTGCACCACCTTGAGATAGCATGTAAGCACATGCGTCGTCAGTATTGGTGTAGCCATAGTCTTCAGCGTTGTCGACTTGATCAGTCAAGAAGCTGAATAGGTCGTACTCGATAAAATCGACACCTGTTTGATGCTCAAGACGAGCCAATTTACGATCCAGCTTGCGATTGAACTTAGCTGAAAGCTTAGTAGTAACTCGTACAAGGCGGTTCGCTTTGCGCTCTTGGCGAGTCGTTTGAGTGTTTGCAAGTAAGCCAGCAACAACCAAATCAGTTTCGGGGATCGCGCCGATATCTGGAGCATTAGATACTAGAATGTGCTGAGCACCAGAAGCGATCAATTTTTCGATTTGAGCAATTTCAGATTCAACAGCTGCTTTCAATGAAGCATTAGCTGCCTGACGAATAGCCTGACGCTCTTGAGCTGTAGAAGCGAAAACTGCTCCTGAGCGAATTTCACGTGCTGCACGAATGTCATTGCCACCGATTAATACGATGTATAGCGCGTCTGAAGGAGCAACACCTGCATTGATTTGTAGGAAAGCATTAACCTGGGTAGGTAGGTTGATGTCCGGTGTAGATTCATCACCATCTTCGTCAACTGCTTTTGCACCAGCAATAGCAAAGTTGTTACCAGTATAACCACCCGCTAAGTGTAGCGATGGTGTTAGGGTATGACCTAGTGCTGCTGCAACGAATTCTACCGCTACAGGGCCATTGGTGAAACGTTCACCATAGGTTTGGTCTGGTGCAATGGCATTAAGGTTACCATTATCAGAAAGGCTATCGCCAAATACGTATACATTACTGTAGCCGTTCGCATTAACCGCGAATGCAGCAACAAGTAGTGACGTCAGTGTCACCAACTTCAATTTCAGGCTTTTCATCAATCGACTCCGTTAATTTTCTTAATTTTGTTTTTTTCATGTATGTAAGTGTTTTATATGTTCTTAAAGAACTATTCTTTTTCAGGTTCTTTCTTGTCTGACTTTTTTGGGGGACTCCTCCAAAGCAATGACAAGTAAGTGATTTAAACCATATAAAAAAGAGGATTACGAAGCTGTGGCAAAGAAGGGTAATTTAGGTAACTTAGGTTAAATTCAGAGTTTTCAGTGAGACTTGGTTCAAAACTAATCAAATTTCATCGAGATGAGTTCTTATATTACTTGGAATATTGCAAACAAAACCCATGATAAAACGAGTAAAGACCAGGGTAACCACGTCTGTGCTTTAGGTGGCTGAACATGCTCTTCAAGCTGTTTTTCTTCACTACTGCTTGCCATCTGTTTGGCTTTTTCTGCAGCTTTTAATTGCTTGTCGAGCTCTCGGCTTTTGGCTTTGTGCTGTTTTTTATACTGCTCAATCCCTTTTTGAATACCCTGGGCAATGATTTTTGTTTGTTCTTTCGTTTGGCCTGGGCGTTGGTTCGCTTTTGCCAGCTTATTAGCTTCTTCCAGCGTCCGCTCGCTTCCTTTTGAGTGCCGCTTATCATATTTTGCCATTTTACTTCCTTGGTTCTATTTGGGGGTGAGCTGATGAGGGAATTGATTGCAAGTGATCTAGCCTATGAATAGTTGTCTTCAACACGCCTGGTTAGTTCAGATAGTTCCTGTGTATCTTGTTCATTCAAGTCGCAGTTAGCCAAAACGAAGTTTGCCGTGCGCACTACGGCTCGCCACCTGGGCCTATCAGGGATAGTACGAGCGCTCAGGTACTTGTCAAAGGTTCGAGTTTTAACCGTGGTGCCGTCCACGTATACACGCCAGCAGCGACTTTGCTCTGCCAGGTCAACCTTTGTCTTATTTGTTGAGCGCTCCCAAATATTTAGTGAGTTCCTCAACAGTTCGACAATAAGCTCTTTGCCATCAAATTCGGTTTTATCATCGTGTTCAAGAGCTGGAGGAGAGTCTATATATTGAACTGAGTCTGTATCGCCTATTTGTTCACTGATTTGCTCTCCCGCATGATCAGGATCAATGAGAACATGCCTTAGTGCCCCTTCAATTTCATTGATTTTACGCCGACTTTCGCTCAGCTCATGAGTTAGTGCTGCCAGGGCATTATCAGTCTGTAAAGGCTTACCTTCAACCTGTTCTGGCGACAGTTCTCTTTGGTCGATAACCAAGGCTAAATAAGGTTGACCGGACTCGTTAACGTATTTGATGGAAGCGTGCCATACAGCCTGCTCGCCGGGTTCACTCATCAAGTCTATTGAGTAGGCCGAATCGGGCTTTTCGACTAACGCTTTCTCCAGTTGAGAGAGTAGCTCTGGCAAAACGAAGTCGCTAATGGGGCGCCCTAGTAGGCTGGACTCGGATGATTCACCAAGTTTGTGGCTAAATTCTTGTAGCGCTCTATCATTCGTGTAAGCAATATTGAGTTGCTCGTTGATGACGATAATAAGTTCTTCACTAATATCCAGAACGTTAAGCAACTTCGAATTAAGTTCGGATAACTCTTCTTCCAGGGCTTCTCGTTTAGCGATCTCGTTGCGAAGCTTCTGGTTTTCCTGGTTCGCGATCCAGCACCTTCTTACGCTTAGCTGACTTTCTACGCGGGCGATTAGTTCTTTATTATGATAGGGCTTGATGAGGTAATCATTGGCACCTTGGCTCAGGGCGCTGACAATATCGGATATTTGATGCCGTGCTGTCAGCATGATGATGGGGAGTTCATAGCTGTCGAACTGCTTCCGAACCAGGGTGCAGACTTCAATGCCGCTCATTTTTGGCATCATAAAGTCGAGTAATATCAGGTCAGGTACTTGTTGGTTGAGCCTGGCTAGAGCGCTAATTCCATCCGGGAAGACTTCATATCGATAACCTTGTTGTGACATCAGGCTGGAAACCAGCTCCAGGTTTACGGGTTCATCGTCGACGATAAATATCAGCGGAGTCATTTCTTCGCTACCGCCTTCAAACGATAAATCGGGTAGTTTTGCAGAGGTTTCGCTGGTAGAAACCTGAGTTTCCTTAGTGATAATAGGTGCTTGAGTGGCTGGTAGAGCGGTTTCAGCTAATTGCTTATTGGCTTCCTGATTGCTGACCAAACCAGCGGGTAAGGATAGGGTGACATCTGTGCCTTGATTGGCCTGGCTTTTAATCGTTAGGGAACCGCCGTGCAATTCAACAAGCTGTTTACTGATGGCTAGGCCGAGCCCGGTTCCGCTTGCTGAAGGGTGACCTTCAACATGGACTTGCTCGAAGGGACGAAACAGGCTGTGTAGTTTCTCTTCAGGGATACCGACACCTGTATCAGAGATCTTAATTAATACTTCTTCTCCTACCTGGTAAGCGCTTAGTGTGATTTTGCCTTGTTCGGTATATTTGACGGCATTGCCTAGTATATTGATCAATATTTGCTGCACGCGAAACTCATCTGCATTTAAGTTTCTAACCTTAGGTGAAATCTCTGCTTTTAACTCAATAGGCTTCTTATCCAGAAGAGGTTTCATGGTGGTAAGTACTAACTCTGATATAGACTGAAGATCTATGGGAGCGATATTCAGTTTTAGCTTTCCATGTTTGATACTCGAAAAATCAAGAATGTCGTTCACCAGGATATTCAAGCGCTGCGAGGTGTTAGAGATAAGCTCAATCTTGTTTTTTTGGTCTGGACTTAAGCTCTGCTGATCACTTTCGATTAATACTTTTGCTAGCCCCGAGATACCTTGTAAAGGCGTTCGTAGTTCGTGAGAGGTAGTGGCCAAAAACTCATCTTTGAAGGCATCCATTTCGATAAGTTCTTTATTTCGACTTTTTAGTTGCTTCGACATCGCCTCTACTAAGTCTAGGTTCTTCAGATAGTTCCGTTGAAGGGCGATGGACTGGGAGATAACAAAAGCCAGTACGCCAAAATGTGCGACATTAAAAGGTGTGCCGAAAATACCATTGGCTTTGAGTACATCATGAATAACGGTAAGCGCCAAAATAAGTAAACTGGCGCCAAAAGCTTTAACCCGTTTTCCACCTGCTTGAACAACTTTTAAGTACATAGCCATTGCAAAGGTGACGCTAATTAATACCAGTACCTGAAATGCCACATTCAACTCGGTGTATATTCGGTTCTCGAATGCCAGGCAGATAAAGACAAAGGGGGTGATTAGCACCCATGAGACTCTCATGGTAAAGGCCGGGATATATTTCCGGTATAAGGCGCTAAAGAAGCCCATAAAGAAAGGAAGCGTCAGGTAAAAACTTAAATGCTCAAGGCGTTGGAGGCTTGCCCAGCTGAACCAGTCAAATAAGTGCAGAACCCGCTCATCAATCATTAAGCGCCTGAAGCCCACAGCCAAGCACAATAGACCAAAGTATAGAGCGCTAACCTCTTTTGAGCGGAAGGCGAATAATGAAAAATTATACAGGCCGATTGCAATTAGAATTGAGCCAAAGAAGACTGCCGATATGATCGGACGATACTCCATATTGAAACGGCCGGCCTCGCCCGTCATGCGTAGACTAAACCATATGCCGCCCTCGCGATAATGGTGATTAGACAGATGAATCACGATATCTAGTTCGCTAGCATGATTGGTGAGTTTGATTACTCTGGGTCTAAACTCAGGCGTTTCAGTGCTCTGATAATAACCGGGCTTACCGTTTTGGGCGCTAAGATTGCCGTTGATGTAAAGCTTGTAGGCGCTTGGCATGTCAGGAATATAGAGATAGATAGGCTCCAAATTCTGTGGCACCAGAACTTTTGCATGATACGTTGCAAGACCCAGAGGAGGATAGATTACCTGCTGTTCTTGAATGTGCTCACCCTTCATTGTGTCAACGCGTTGATTCTCGACAAAGCGATAGGGGTTTTTATTCCAAACACCGGGAACGGGAAATTTAATGGGGCTTTCTTCTGTCTTGTAGATGTCCTGAGGTGGAATGAAGCGGTTCCAGTAAGTATTCCAATAGCCGTCAAGGCTAAAAGATTGTTTGCTAGACCAATCTTTGTCTCGCAGGTCGATAACAAGGAGTTTATTCGTGCTTGCTTGAGCCGTATTACTTTCGGCCTGCAATGCAGAAGATACACCGGCTAAAAATAGGAAAAAAATGAGAAAGAGTGTATTTAAGCACGAGAGCTTAAGCATGTCTGACAGCCACTTATATTTTTATTATTGATCAATCATAAGGTTTATTGGCCGCTATGTCAGTGCACTCGTCTGCTTTATTGGTATTTTCTCGGTTTTTAATAAGGGCCTTAATTTCGCCAGAAAGCAGGGGTAAACAATATCAATAAAGTGAAGATCTCTAGGCGGCCCATTAGCATGGCAAAGCATAGAACCCACTTAGCGGTATCGGGAATGTCGCCGTAGTGTTGTGCGACATCACCTAAGCCTGGGCCTAAATTGTTAATACTGGCACCGACAGCTGACCAGGCAGTGACTTGGTCCAAGCCCGTTGCCAGTAACATTAAGAGCAAAATAACGAAGACGAACAAGTAAACCGAAAAGAAGCCCCAAACAGCTTCAATCACACGGTCGGGAACCGGCTTTTTGCCAAGTTTTACTGGAATAATGGCGTTGGGATGAATTAGACGTTGGATTTCTCTCAAGCCTTGCTTGTAGATGAGTAAGATTCGAATCGCCTTCATGCCACCGCCGGTTGAGCCTGCACAGCCGCCAACAAAGGCAACAACGAATAAGAGGAAGGGCAGTACGAATGGCCAGGCTGTGAAGTCTGCTGTAGCAAAGCCAGTGGTTGTTGCGATGGAAACAACTTCAAAGGCGCCTCGAATCATAGAGTCAGAGAAGCTATAAGTATCGGTGAAGTAAAGCGTTGCGATCGTAATAATGGTTACGATCAACATGAGCGATGCGTAAAAGCGGAACTCGGGGTCCATAAAGTACGTTCGCCAGCTATTGCTTCGCCATGCAGTGAAATGCAGCGCGAAATTAACCCCGGCGATAAACATAAAGAAGATGGCGATTAGTTCAATTACGCTATTATCGAAATAGCCAATACTGGCATCATGGGTTGAATAGCCGCCGATGGCGATGGTCGAAAAACTATGGCCTATGGCGTCAAACAGGGTCATTCCAGCGGCCCAGTAAGATAGCGCGCAAGCGACTGTTAGCCCGAGGTATATATACCAAAGAGCTTTGGCGGTTTCGGTGATTCGAGGCGTTAATTTACTGTCTTTTACCGGGCCGGGAGTCTCTGCTCGGTATAGCTGCATACCACCAATGCCTAGCATTGGAAGAATGGCGACAGCCAGTACGATCAAGCCCATGCCGCCAAGCCATTGCAATTGTTGTCGGTACCACAAGATAGATTTGGGCAGGTCATCTATCCCGGTAATGACGGTCGCGCCAGTGGTGGTTAGCCCCGATAGGGACTCAAAGTAAGCATCAACGAAGCGTAAATCAGGGGAGTCAGATAAATATAAGGGCACTGAACCACTCAGGCTGAGCACCAGCCAGAAGAGAACCGTTACGATAAAACCATCTCGTACACGAAGCTCCTTTTTATGGTTTCGAACAGGCAGCCAGATGATTAGCCCTAAGCCTAGCGTAATAACAAAAGCATCGAGGAAGGCATGGAGCTGATTATCGTTATAGATGAGCGAAACAATGATCGGCGGGAGCATGGTCAGGCTAAAAATCATCAGCAGGATGCCTAGAATTCGGCTGACTGTAGACAAATGCATCCGGTTGTATCTCCCAAAAAACTACTAAAACAGGGTTAGAAAAAAGCGAGTCCGACTTGGAACAGCTTCTCGACTTCGCGAACTCTTTTCTTATCGACCAGGAAGAGGATAACGTGATCGTCTTGCTCGATGCGGATATGGTCGTGAGCGATTAATACTTCCTGGTGACGGACAATTGCGCCGATGGTGGTACCGGTTGGTAAAGGTATCTCATCGACTCGTTTACCGACAACCTTTGAGGAGCGCTCGTCGCCATGTGCTACGGCTTCGATCGCCTCAGCTGCTCCTCGTCGTAAGGCGTGAACATTAACGACATCTCCTTTTCGGATATGGGTTAGCAGGCTGCCAATGGTGGTTTGTTGAGGCGATATGGCAATGTCGATTTCACCGCCTTGGATCAGATCGACATAATCAGGGTTGCTGATCAAGGCCATCACCTTGCGAGCACCAATGCGCTTGGCAAGCATCGAGGCCATGATGTTTGCTTCATCATCATTGGTCACGGCGATGAAAACATCAGTATCTTCGATGTTCTCTTCCAATAGCATGTCTTTATTGGCGGCATTACCATGCAGAACAATGGCCTTTTCGAGTTGCTCGGAAAGTGCCACGCAACGCTCGTGATGGTTTTCAATGATTTTTACTTGATAACGACGTTCCAGGTACTTGGCTAAGCGAAAACCAATGTTACCGCCACCAGCGATAATAATTCGCTTGTACTTATTTTCCAAAGGCTGCAGTTCGCTCATTACCGCGCGAATATGGTCGGTCGCGGCAATAAAGAAAACCTCATCATCTTCTTCAATCACCGTGTTACCAGAAGGAATGATTGGTTGGCCTTTTCTGAAAATTGCTGCCACTCGGGTGTCGATAGTGGGCATGTGCTGTCGGATCAAGGATAAGGCATGACCGACCAAGGGGCCGCCCTGGCATGCTCTGATGGCAACGAGTCTGGCCTTACCGTTTGCCAGGTCTAGTGCTTGTAAAGCGCCAGGATATTCCAATAAGCGGGTAATATGTTTGGTAACAACCTGCTCGGGGCTGATGAGTACATCAATGGGAAAGGCTTTGTTAGAAAACAGCTCTTTCTTGGCTAAATAAGGTGTCGCTCTGACCCGGCAGATTTTGGTGGGTGTCTGAAATAGTGTATAAGCAACCTGACAGGCGGCCATATTAACTTCATCACTATTTGCAACTGCAATCAGCATGTCTGCATCTTCTGCGCCCGCCTGGGCAAGAATGTTAGGGTGAGCACCCTGGCCGTGAATTGTGCGTATGTCTAAATGATCCTGAAGCTCACGCAGTCGAGCGCCATTGTGATCAATGACGGTGATGTCGTTTTCTTCATTTGCGAGGTTTTCAGCAAGCGTTCCGCCTACTTGCCCTGCACCGATAATGATAATTTTCATAAGGTTGATCTACGCACCGGTTTATTCAGTCATTTGACCCGTGGGCTATAATATACCGACAAAATTTAGGGTCAATCGCCAATTCAGTAAAATGACTCTTTTCATCCCCTAAACACGGTTAATCTGATAAATCTTGCTTCTTATTCGGGTATTTCGCTTCCGCGTTTTTTTAAACGGGCGTAGAAAAAACCATCATGACCGTTTTCTTGAGGGAATAATTGACGACCAAACCCGGTATCTTGCCCCCAGGGTGCATCGATCTTGAATAATTCGGCCTGATCTTGCTGTCTTAAGAATCGCTCGATAATTCGGCTATTCTCTTGTGGGAAGATAGAGCAGGTTGCGTATACCAATATCCCGCCTGGTTTGAGTGTTTTCCACAAGCTTGTAAGTAGCTGAAGTTGAAGTTCAGCCAATGCTTTTATATCACCTTCTTTGCGCAATAGTTTGATGTCAGGGTGGCGTCGAATGACTGCGCTGGCGCTGCATGGTGCATCGAGCAGGATTCGGTCAAAATGCTTACCGTCCCACCACTGCTCAAGCTCTTCGGCGCGTGATACCTTAAGTTCTGCCTGTAAATTTAGTCGTTTAAGGTTTTCATCGATCTTTGCGGCTCGACTTGCTTCAGAGTCTAGCGCCGTCAGGTGAATACCTGTTTGGGATTCCAGGATCGCACAGGTTTTTCCGCCTGGTGCGGCACAGGCATCGAGTACCTTATGGCCTTCTTCTAGTTCCAGTAAGTCACAACATAGTTGGGCTGCTTCATCCTG
>NZ_LWFZ01000873.1:0-23756 GCF_001635225.1 Oleiphilus sp. HI0086 | reverse complement strand
CGACAGTCGTACTGCTCGTTAAAACTGCAGTGTAGCTTCCATTGCCAAGATCGGTGACCGGCCCGACGCTGCCAATATCGGCTGTAATGTCGACACTGTTTCCACCGCGTGCCAAATCATTATTGTTTATATCTGAAAGCTGAACGGTAATGACGCTCGTGTCCAGGCCACTTGCTGGCAGGCTAGCAGTATCGGCATTGATGCGAGAGGTCGCTATGGAAGGCGTATCTGCAATCAAGGAGACAGCCGCTGTATCGCTAACGGTTGCACCATCAAGTGTTGCGCTGATAGTTGCTGTGCCAATACTAATAGGTGCGGTAAGCGTTGCGCTGTAGCTACCATCTCCATTGTCGGTGCTTGTGCTTATGGACCCCGCTGTCGTGAAAAATAACACTGTTTGGCCGCTTACTGCCGTTGGTCTGTTGCTTAGGTCGTAGCCATCCAGAGTGATTGTAGTGGTGGCACTACCATTGGCGACGATGCTTGCATTATTTGCAGAGATAAGTGAAAAATTTGCGTTGGCAGGAAGTTGATCAGGCCCGGAGTCTTGTATGTGTGAATACGTTGTGGAGGCATAATCTTGCTGAAGGTCAAAGCCGCTTTCCTGGAAAAACAGGTGAGCTTCAATTAGAAAGTTGCCACTCGGTTCATCTAACTGATATGAAACACTATTTGTTCTAGTCTGAGTTTGCCCTACAAGCCCTGGAAAGTCTTCGGTGGCTTGGCTGTGCATGTTGCCGCTCTGGTCGATAAGGTTTACTTCTAGCCGGTAGCCACCCTCTCTGGTTGTGAGTACTTCGGTATCTAGGTTTAAAGTAACTGTGCCACTATCTATATCAATAGAGGACAGGCTAATATTGATGAATTCAGAGCTATCATCATCCCCTTCATCGATAAGTAATTGTCCCCAATTGACTCGAGTGGCCCAAGGGTTTGCTATGGTGACTTCGACGATATTGTTCCCGGAAACTATTTGCCCGATTGGCACGTTAAAAATATTGGTGCTGTCCTCATCTGCGACGCCGGACAGGTCCCCTAGGCCGTTGCCGTTTATAGAAATCGACACCTCTTGGCCTAATTCTTCATCGATGTCGTGAGCGTTAATAAGAAGCTGGGCAGAGGTGCTTGGAAGGCTGCCTGTCAGGTTTATGTTGAACTCTATCGGGTAGTTCAACGACGTGTCAGAAAGAATACGACCTATGTCATCATCAGAGCTTCCTGATCTTGCGTTATCTTCGTTGTCTGTATCTGTGTAGTAGGTGTCACCAGCGCTTAGAGACGGAGACAGCATTGCTAAACACAAAGCAAGAAGGCAGTACAAGCAGGTAAGGTTCTTGTTAATAGCGGATATTTGCATAGGGCCGTATATATTTACTTTATGTATATTTTATCAATAGGTGACAGCAAGGCTCTGGTTTAGAGCTTGTCGAATATTGACCTTATAGCGCTATGTCTATGCAGACTGTTTACCGATGATAGCTTATTTTGTCGTGATTTGACTAAGGTCTGACTATTACCGGCAAACTTGTGTACATTATTAGCGTTAATAACTTCTCACAAAGATATGATGCAAGTTTCGGGCCTCTCTTAAAACTCATCAGCTTTAGGTAGGCTCATTATGTTATAGGGCTACTTTTTTGATAAGTAAACGCCGCACTCAATGTGGTGGGTATAGGGGAACTGGTCAAACATCGCCAAGCGTTTGATCTCATGTGTTTTGCTCAACTGTTCCAGGTTTAGCTCCAAAGTATCAGGATTACAGGAAATGTAGACGATATTGGGGTATTGGCTGATCATTTCGCAGCTCTCGTCATCCAAGCCGGAGCGAGGAGGGTCAACGAGTACGGTTTGAAAGTCAGTTTCTTCTAGGTTGAGGTCTTTCAAACGACGGCGTTTTTGGATGCCGTTCATGTGCCCGGTAAACTCTTCGGCACTAACGCGAGCAAAGTCAACGTTATCGATTCTGTTCATTTCTTTATTGTCATTGGCAGCTTTGACTGAGGTTTTGCTAATCTCTGTAGCAAATACACGACGGAATTTATCGGCCATAGCAATAGAGAAATTCCCGTTGCCGCAATAGAGTTCAAGTAAATCTCCCTTATTGCCGTCGACACAGCTTCGGGCCCAGCTGAGCATCTTTTCGTTCATCTTGCCGTTTGGTTGAGTAAAACCACCTTCAATTTGTTTATAGCGAAGTGCTTTTCCGTCGACGTTTAGTATTTCAATAACATAGTCTTGATCGAGTAGAAGTTTGAGCTTTCTGGCTCTGCCGATGATGTGAATACCAAGCTTTTCTTTCAAACGCTTGGCTTCTTTTATCCAGATTTCATCTAACTGTTTGTGATAAATCAGAGTGACCAGCATTTCACCTGAAAGTGTACTCAAGTATTCAAGCTGAAACAGGCGATGCTTGAGTTGAGGTGACTGGTTGATCTCTTCCATCATGACAGGCATTAGCTCAGTGATAGCTTTGCTAGCAATGGGGAAGTGAGTTATTTCAATTGGCGCGTTCTTGGTCCCTTTTTCAAACATGGCATGGAAGCATCGTTCGCCTTCGTGCCAAATCTTGAATTCGGCCCTTAAGCGGAAATTTTCAACTTCACTGGCAAAGACTTCCAATTCTGGTGCAGAGAAACGCAGGAACTGCTCACGTACTTGAGCGGCTTTGTTGTCCAACAGGGAGTCGTATTGGTCGATTTGAAAGTCTTGCATGGAGCGTAATACCTGTCAGTGTTCCGAACAGCCCTATGCGTAAATAGGGCGAAATGAAAAAGGGCAGGTATTATACGTTGAACTGGCCGCTTTGCGAAATCTAATCAGTTTCTATCCGCGTATTACCAGTCGTATGTAATGATCGACGAGCAGAAATGCAAATAAGGCCGTTAGGTAGAATATTGAGTAAGCAAAGGTTTTCATTGCGTGTTGGTCAGCACTGCAGCGATATAGCTTATAAGCGTGATAAATAAAGCCCAACCCTAAGGCTACCGCCCCGGCTAGATAGATTAAGCCGGTCATTTGTATGGCAAAGGGTATCAGCGTAACGGCAAGAAGCATACAAGTATAAAGTAATACCTGTACCTTGGTGAAAGGAATGCCATGAGTCACCGGAAGCATAGGGACATCAACTTTTGCATAATCATCGCGACGGCGAATGGCCAGTGCCCAGAAATGTGGTGGCGTCCAAATAAAGATAATGAGAAATAATAACAAGGCCTCGGTGTTAACTTCACCCGTCATCGCGACCCAGCCAAGAATCGGCGGTGCAGCACCGGCAGCACCACCCCAAACGATATTGTGCGGGGTAGAGCGTTTAAGAAACATAGTATAGATGACCGCATAGCCAATAACGCAGATGAAGGTTAGTAGCGCGGTAAGCTGGTTCGTTGTCGCAAGTAAAATCGCCATAGAGAGTACGCACAAACTTAGCGCAAAACTCAGAGCTGCCTTGGATGACAGGCCTCCAGTCGGAATGGGGCGTCCCTTGGTTCGCTCCATCGTGGCATCAATTTTTTGATCCACCCAGTGATTGATTGCAGCGCCAGAAGCTGCAGCCATACCTATGCCGAGTGAGGCAAAGAATAAGGTGTCGAGGGGCACCATGCCAGGGGAGGATAAAAGCATCCCAACGATGGCGGTAAAAACAATAAGTAAAACCACATTGGGTTTACAAAGCTCGAGGTACTGGCGCCATGATATGGCGCTTGCGGGTGCAAGTGCGGTAGTGTTTGCCATTGTGAACTCTCTTTGTTGTTTTTATATTCTTCACACAAGACAACGGCTGTATAAAACATGCCTTGTTGTTTTTCTTCTAGCATTGCCTGAGCTTTTATGAACCGTTGTTTAAGAAAACTGAGCGTAGATGCTAGGTATTTTTTTGTTTATCAGTGCTTAGCTTCCGATTAATTGCGACGATAGTCAACAATAATAATGCAGCACCGCCATTATGTGCGACAGCTATCGCAGTTGGAAGAACCAGTATGATATTCAATATGCCCAAGCTTATCTGTGCGCACAAGAGAACTAACAGTAAAATGGCTAAGTTTCTTGTGCCTTGCTGGCCTGGGCCTTTTGAAAATCGTAACAGGAAAAGGGCAAAAGTGCCGACAACTAGGAGTGTCACTACTGCTCCTATTCGGTGTGTCAGATGAACCGCCGTACCCGCTTCAAGCGAAAGCGTACCACCTTCGTAATCAACACCGAGTTCTCGCCAAATTGTAAAGCCTTCAGAGAAATCGGTATTTGGCCACCATTTACCTTGGCAGGTTGGTAAATCCCAGCAATGAAGCGCGACATAGTTAGTGCTGGTCCAGCCCCCGAGTGCTATCTGACAATAGACTACGACGAGTGCCAATATGGCCCAGTTCTTAAGGCCTCGGGAAACGATAGCAGGTTTTTGTTGTCGATCACTTAGCATCGCCCAGCAAAGCAGGGCTAAAGTTAACATTCCCCCAAGCAAGTGAAGCGTAACAATTGCGGGTTTTAGTAGCATGGTGACGGTCCACATCCCTAGTGCGCCTTGAAAGCAGACGACTACGAGTAGAATTAGGGGAAGCGTGAGTTGCTGACCTTGTTCTTTTCTGCGCTTAATCGCAATAGCTGCCATTGCCAGGATTAATAAGCCCAAAGTGCTGGCAAAGTAACGATGAATCATTTCCTTCCAGGCTTTGTCGGCTTCAAATGGGCGTTCCGGGTAGGCTTCGTTGGCAGCTTGAATGTCATTGCTATCACTTGGGGCAATGAGCGTGCCATAACATCCCGGCCAGTCTGGACAGCCCAATCCGGCATCAGACAGACGAACGTATGCGCCCAGCACTATCACAAATAAAGCCAGCGCACAGGCGGCCAGGCTGATTCTGAAAAAGAGTTTGTTCATGTCGTCTCTATTATTTTTATTGAGGGGTATTGATCATGAATAAAGATGTTTTTATTACAGCTTGGGTTTATTAACCTTTAAAAGCCTTTCTAAGTCTTCCATTAAATGCTTTGGCTCCACGCCCTCAGGGTAATACATCATTAGATTGTTATAGGGGTCGACCATGAAAATACTATTTTCGACCTGAGCATGTGTTTGAGAAAATGTGTTGATCAGCACTTTGGCATCAAGGCTGTCCGAGCTCACTGTTGCTAACTGAGGAAAGGCTTGTGTAAGGTCTACTTTAAAGGGTGCTAATGCTTCGGGAGTTTTTAGTAATAGAATGGGTTTGACGACCTTGCGGTTTATTCCTGTTGATTTCCTGGCTTGTCGAATGACTAAAAGCGTATCCTGACAAGATTGTTCACAGGATGAACTCACCGTAAATAGACGCCAGCTTCCGGCTAAACTTTTATCCGAAAGTATTTCGCCAGCGCTTGTCTTGAGTGAGTACTCGCCAATTGGTAAAACGGGGGAGACTAATTGTCCATGATTTCCTAAGTCACCCACAGAAAAGCTACCTTCGCTATTCATAAAATACCAGGATGCGATATAAGGGAAGCCAAACAGCACCAGCATAATAACTAGAGGATTAACCAGGCGCTTAAAAAGGGTGGGGTTTTGTGGCTTATCAAAAGAAGGCTTATTTACTGGCACCGAAGGGTTGCTCATTTAATCACCATTAGTTGTTACTATTATTTTTATTAGGTTTGGCTTTGCTTTTAAAATTAATACCAAGAAGGGCTATTAAAACAAAGAATGCGAAAACAAACCACTGAATTGCATAGCCAATGTGCATCCCGGACTTTGCTTGGAATTTAGGCCAGTCTCTCACGAAATCTGAATCGGGTTCGGGCGCAAGTCGCAAAATTAAAGGAAGAGCTTTATAGCTGCTTTGCTGCTGAAAAACTTCCATATCCATGTAATACCACAGCGGTGGCGTAGCAGAAATAGGGTGATCGATACTCCCAAGGATGACTGGCTTAGAGCGTGGTAGAGCGAGGATGCCGCGTAAACTTAATTGCTCAGTTGGCGTCTTGAACTCAGGCAGTCCGTTTTGCTGTTTGGCCAGCCATCCGCGGTTCACCAAAATAACTTCATCTCGATTGCTTAGTAAAAAAGGGCTCATTAGGTAGTAGCCTGGTTTGCCCTTGTGAACAATATTGTCTAATAAGAATTGCTCATTAACTAGGTAGTGGCCCGTCGCAAGGGCTTTGGAGGCCGATTTAAGATGGTTGCTTTGTAGGTTTAAGTTTCTGGGAGGCAGCATGCTCAATTCTTCAAGCTCGGATTGGGTTTGCTGTTTCTCATCAGCTCGTTGCAATTGCCAAAGGCCCAAAGCACAAAAAACAAGCATCATTAGGGTGCAAAACAAAGAGAGGAAAAACTTAGGCTGAAAAGAATAGGGCATATTTAATGGTCAGTCGCAGTTCATTGAGTATTATTTTTCTGTTACGCTGAAGCTAGAACAAAGCCTATCAGAATAAGACTTAAAAAAAGGTGACCCATGAGCTTTTATAAAATTCTAATACTAATTAACTTGTTGGCGGTTCTTGTCAGTCTTGGTGCGGGCGCTTTCTTTTTAGGTAAAGATGATAATCAGCATACACGAGTGCTCACTGCGCTGACTGTACGCATATCTTTATCTATATCATTGTTAGTGCTATTAATTGCTGGCTATTATCTGGGGCTGATCGCACCGAACCAGTTTTGAGGGGCTACTTTCTAACAGGCGCAAGTGAACGTAACCGTTCACTTGTATACAAGTTGGCTTGATCTATGAATCTGAACTTTTTGCTGAAAGGTGATCTAACTTTTCATGCAGAGAGCTTAGTGACTCTTCAACACTCTTTAGTTCAGATTCTTTTTCGCTTTCATCAAGAGAGTTTTCCAAGCGATGGTTGATTTCCGAAGTTAAGGTTCGACCATTCTGTTTCGCTTGTTCTTCAAGCTTTCTTCTAAGCTCTTTTTCCATTCTTAATGAAAAAGCTTTTAATCTGTGTCCGTATTCGTCGCTCATAATTACCACAATAATGAAATATTTATTTAATGGCTACTATTATGATGTTACGGCTGTTTCACTCAACGGATTCCGTTGGCTTTCCGAGGTCTGTTCAAACTAAAGCGAATAAGGATAGAATAAAAGATTGGAAAATAATTGAAAGGATAATTAATGCCGAATCCATATGTTGTTGTCGATGATTGCCCTGACGAGAGTTTCTTGGTCACTAGGATTATCGAACAGCACGAGCAGGAAGTTGATTTATGCATGCTGCAGAATGGTGCGCAGGCGATTGACGTACTGGGTGACCCTGGAAGTCGCACGCCAGATTTGGTTATTTTAGATAACAAGCTACCGTTCTTTACAGGTATTGATGTGATCAAGTCACTGATGAACCAGGCGCGTTTTCACTCTGTGCCGATTGTTTTGATTTCTGCAGGGTTTTCAAAAAATGAAATCAAAGAGGCCTACCGCATTGGTGCAAGGAGTTGCGTGCGGCAGGATCTGGATGTTACCAATTGGAACCGTCAATTAAGAAGTGTTCTGGCTTATTGGCTAACTATTAACGAAGTCCAGTAAGAGCGCCTAATGTAGGGCTTATTCTTAGCCCTACTTTATCAAAGGTTGCCCCTCATAGAAGTCAGTTAAACTCTCAAAATAGGCTGTCATTTTCTTAAGTACTTCATCATCCCAGCGCATTAAAAAGTTCACCATTAGGTAGAAATCGGGGTTTTGGCTGTATCTAGAGTAAACGTTTACGTAATTATCTTGATGCTTACGCTCTTTTTGGCCATCAAAAAGCCCCGTGCATAGGTATATCAGGTCGGTATCTAGAATTTCACACAGAGCAATCAGCTTATTAATGTCTGTTGGAACAGAATTTGTTTTAGTCGGGTTCTCCCAATCGATATAGACCCGTCGTGAAACGCCAATCGCCTCAGCAAGTTCTTGCTGCTTTAATGGTGTGCCTCTTTTTAGACCGTAGGCATTCCTTAGTTCTTTTAATCTTCGGGCAAAATGAGCTTTTATGAGTGGGAATTTAGTTTCGTGAAGCATTTTAGGGTACCGAGATTAACAATTCGTAACATTTTTGTTTACAGTGTAATGTGAACTCTGGTTCACTTTTGTTGACTGATGAAAAAATTAAAGTGCTATATATTGCACAATGATCTAATTTTGTTTTTGACGCAAGCTTTGTTTTGAGGCGCGATAAATTTGGTGGAAGAGGCTTGAACTAATGTGGGGCAGTTCTTCGGAAAGCAGGGTGCTGTATAGGCGTATATGCTGATTGATATATAAGCCCAATTAAGTTCAGTGGGCTTATATATCAATTTAGGAGTCAGCTTGATTTAACGTTTTTTAAGGCGTGATAGAAGGCGGCGAGAATTTCTTTTGTTCGGTGTATTGTTTGAATCAAGGCCTGCTTGGTTTTTACTTATGTGTGCTTTTTTTTGCTTTTCGATAGCGCTCATGGACTCAGGTTCATTTGTTTTTTGAGGAGGTTTGGAAACCGGCTTCCTTGCTTTTACTGCTTTGCTTGAATTAGCTTTTCTGATTATCTTTTGTTTTCTTATCTCGGCTTCGATCAGTGCGATATCTTTTAGAAGAGCTTTTTCATGATCAGGTGTCTTTCGTTTAGTGACTCTTTTTTTTACTTTGGGTTCTTTATCGGTTAGTAATTTACTTACCCACTTCTCATCAAACTCAGGGGGAAATTGCTCCTCAAGATGGGCTGCAATCTTTTTGTTGAGTGTTGACATATCCGTTCTCCTGTCATTGTTCAGCCTCGACTCGCTCGTAAGGTACCGGAAATGTATATGGCGTCCTATAGGCGAGCGAATGCAGTGGGAGGCTGATAGTCCCTAGAAAATTACGTATGATGCTGAAGGATTGTATCGCGGAGTATATGGTGGCCAAGGTTTCTAGCAAGGTCGCATAGAGGGTTGGCTTTCACGTCCGTGTTGTAGTTTTAGTAGTATCGATGGCTTCCAAGCGCGAGGGATAATAGGCGCATCTTAACAGGGGGTCAATAGTGCAATCGTGATTCTTTCATAGTGTTAAGTTTATAGAAAAAAGCTGAGCGATAAATTAATTACTCTTTCGTGATACTTTCGTGAGGAATGTAGCTGAGCCTCTGCGTAACAATGTTTCCACCAAAACAACATAAATGTTTTCCGGAGGAAACTGACATGAAAAAAACTCACTCAAGTATCAAAAAAATTGCGCTGGGGCTTTTACTTCCAGCTTTTAGTGCTCCTTTTGTGCAAGCCGCAGAAGTGGATGTCACTATCGAAAACCTGACCAGAGGAATATTCTTTACGCCCTTGGCTGTTACAGCTCACCCTGAAGGTTCGTCGTTATTTGAACTTGGAAGCGTGGCATCAGATGATTTGCAGGCAATGGCAGAAGGTGGTGATTTAAGCGGAATTGAAGCCAGTTTAGATGCGCTAGGCGCTGTGCAATCCAATAACCCTGCCTCGGGACTTCTTGAACCCGGATCAATGACTTCTACAAGCTTGAATACCGATGGCACAAGCAATGTTCTGCTTAGTGTTGTAGGTATGATCTTGCCTAGTAATGATGGCTTTATTGCTCTGAATGGAATCGAGATACCCAGTGAATCCGGAACCTATACATACTATGCCAAAGCCTATGATGCAGGTACAGAAGCCAATGACGAAGTGGTGGGTAGTGGTGCGGTAGGCGAGGCCGGTTTTCCTGCTCCTGGGCCGGTTGCAGCGACCCTAGGTGAAAATGGTACTGGTATTGTTGCCACTGCTGAAGGTTATGTTCATATCCATCGTGGTGCTTTGGGGGATCTGGATGCTGATGGAGGTGTTTCAGATTTAGATAGTACTACTCACAGATGGTTGAACCCAATTGCCAAGATTACTGTAACGGTAAGCGAATACAGGGCAGAGCTATGAACGGTTATTTTTCTATCAATAAGAAGTTGATGAGTGGAGCCCTGCTGGCCTCATCGCTAATTCTATCCGCGTGTTCTGATAACGACTCTAAGCAGGATGACATGCTTGAGTTTGAAGTTACAGTGAGCAACTTGACGGCTGGTCAGCCTTTATCGCCTGCTGCAGTTTTATTGCACGATTCCCAATGGAAGAGTTTTCAGACGGGTCATAGGGCGAGTGATGAACTCGAGTTACTAGCTGAAGGGGGAGACAACAGCCAGTTCTTATCCTCATCGCTTGACGATTCTTACGTTTATCTTGCTGAGTCTGGTGCTGGAATTATAGCGCCAGGAGAGTATGAGTCGTTTCAGGTTCAAACTTCTGAAAAATACTTGGGAACTTTATCACTGAGTGTTGTGTCTATGTTGGTTAACTCGAATGATGCTATTGCAGCTTTAAACGGTAAAGCAATTAGCACACTAGAGATTGACGAGAGTATGAGTTTTGAATTGCTGACCTATGATACGGGCACTGAAGCGAACACCGAGACAGCAGACACAATTCCCGGGCCTGCAGCACAAGGTGGCGATCGTGAAGGGTTCAATGTTGCGCGTGATGATGTTCGGGACGCAGCATATCTGCACCCAGGTGTTGTGACTCAGGACGACGGTTTATCAAGCTCAACCTTAGGTGAGGTTCACCGTTGGGATAACCCGGCTGTGAATGTTCGCGTGGAACGTATTCGTTAGCGCACGTTGTTTGAGGGCTTTTGAATGTTGTTATTCTTAAGCTTAGTAGCCTCACTCTCTCCTCGTTTTTATGGTCTCAAACAGGCTTATGATAAATGCTAGGGAGCAGAGAATGAACCTTCATATGGAGAGTAAAAGTTTACAAGCGGTTGATGTTCTTTCTGACCTTGATAGAAAGCGTTTTCTGATTGTGGAAGATGACCCCGATATCGCAGACCTTATGTCGCTTCACCTTCGAGACTTAAACGCCGATATTTTAGTTGTTAGTGATGGCGTTGAGGGTTTTCAGCGAGCGAGATCAGAGCAGTGGAACGCCATTATTTTAGACTTACAACTGCCAGGCATAGACGGTTTGGAGCTATGTAGAATGCTTCGAGTCTCACAAATTTATGTGCCGCTGATGATGGTGACTTCCCGTTCAACTGAGTTGGATAGAGTCTTAGGTCTAGAGATTGGTGCTGATGATTACTTAGTTAAGCCTTTTAGTGTGGCCGAACTAAAGGCAAGAGTAAAAGCATTGCTTAGACGGTCTGCCCAGAGTGAGAAACCAAGACCTGAAGCGAGTGTATTGAGCTATCTTAGCCTTTCTTTAGATTCCTCTTCTAGAAAAGCAAAATTAGCTGAAAAGACGCTAGATCTAACAGCGAAAGAATTCGATTTACTTTGGTTCTTTGCATCTCATGTGGGAAAGGTCTTTAAACGTAGTGAGCTTCTTGACAAGGTTTGGGGTTATGGTCACGAAGGTTATGAGCATACCGTTAACTCTCATATAAATCGCTTGCGATCAAAACTGGAATCGGATTCTTCAAACCCTGTATATATTAATACAATTTGGGGGGTGGGTTATCGTTTTGGAGAGTAAGAACATTGAAAAGGGTGCGATGAGACGAAAGCTGCCGTTTTATACAAAGCTGGCTGTCACCATATCTATCATCGGTATTTTTGTGACAGGGATGTTCTTTGTCTTAGCGCTATGGAGCAGTGATAAATATCATCAAGAAGTTACCCAGCGGCTCCATCGTGACTTGGCACCGTACATACTGGATCATTTATCTGAGCCTTTGTTTTTAGACAAAGCAGAGCGAGAAAATGGCAGCCTTAATATCAATAAAAAGGCACTTAAGGGGATCGCAATCAATACCATGATGATCAATCCAAGTGTTGAAGTTTATTTGTTGGATAATAATGGTCAAGTATTAGGGCATGCGCTACCCGACGCCTCAATCGATAAAGGTCAGGTCAATGTACGGGCAATAGACTCATGGCTAAAGGGTGAGGGGAATGAGGCAGTCTTGGGGAGTAATCCAAGAGAGCCTGATAAACTCAATATATTCTCTGCCGCGCCTGTCTTCTTTCAGGGTAAGCAGAAAGGCTTTCTGTATATCGTGCTCGCTAGTCATGAGTCTGCCTCGATAGCCGAATCACTGCAAAGCAGCCATATCATTCGCATTGTCTTAGGAGCGATGTGCGCAATATCGCTATTCTTCGTTTTCTCAGCTTTGTTATCTTTCAAGCGAATTACTAGCCCACTGAGGAAGCTGGCTCAGGAAATTCGAACTTATCGTGAGGCTGAGCTAGGCACAAGTGATGCTTGGGAATTAAGGAGTAACAGTGATGAAATTGAAGTTTTATCGAGTTCCTTTTCGCTTATGCGCCAACGAATACAAAGCCAGTTTGATCAACTCGCTGAAAGTGATCGCTTAAGAAGGGAGTTAATATCTAATGTCTCTCACGACTTAAGAACGCCATTGGCAGCCATGCAGGGCTATTTGGAAACACTCATTATCAAGTCCGAGACGCTAGACTCTGCTAAGCAGAGAAAATATTTGGAAGTGGCGCATCGTCATAGCAAGCGTTTAAGGGATTTAGTTAGTCAATTATTTGAATTATCTAAACTAGAAGCGGGGAGGGTTCAGCCACAATACGAGATATTCTCCTTGACTGAGCTTGTTTACGATGTGCGACAAGACTATGAATTACGAGCGCAAGAAAAGGGGCTTGAATTGATCGCAAAAGTGCCTGATGAGAATGTTTTGGTGAATGCCGATATTTCTCTTATGCAGAGGGTGCTCCAGAACCTGATTGATAATGCTATCTCTCACAGTAAAGAAAGTGGTGAAGTTACCTTGTCACTGAAGTTAGAAGGACGCGGCGTTCAAGTCGGTGTTTTTGATACTGGCCGTGGCATCGCTGCCGAAGATATCCCTTATGTTTTTAAGCGTTTCTACCAGTCTACGTCAGACGTAAATCCTGAGCTTAGGAAAGACGGCGCTGGCCTTGGTCTAAGTATCGTTCAGAAGATACTTGAATTGCATGACAGTATCATTAGCGTCAGATCTCAGTTAAATACCGGGACAGAATTTTCCTTTGCTTTGATGAGGGTCTAGCTTAGAGGGTGAGACGGGAATGTTCATTTTTTTTAATAGTGAAAAGTGATTTTTCTCATACTTTTTGCTTGTGGGGAGCGGCACTAACTCAAGGGAAAGAGTAGAGTTAATGAATATCATTCCAGCGTTTAGTATCGGCTAAAATGGAGAGGGGCATAAGCCCTTTATTTGTTTTCCTGAAATAGGGTGTACAAACTCCAATGTTGTTGCATGTAGCATTAGGCGGTCAGCCATTGCTTTACTACGCTCTGTTGCATATAAGTCACAGCCAATAATAGGGTGTAAGATTTCGCGGCTATGAATTCGCAGTTGATGGGTTCGTCCTGTCAATGGTGTGAATGTTACCTTGGTCAAGTCAGGGTTCAGGTAGCGCTCAATAACTTGAAATTTTGTTATCGCCTCTTTACCTGTTTCGTAGCAGATTTTCTGGAATGGAAAATTGGCCACATCTTTTGCGATTGGAAAGCTAATCGTACCTTCATCTTTTTCGAGTGTGCCTTCTAATATCGCGCAATATGACTTTTTTATCGACCTTGCCTGAAACTGTTTTCCAATATGAGCATTAACGCTTTTGCTAAGCGAGACCAGCATAATACCTGAGGTGCCGAAGTCGAGCCGGTGAGTCAACCTAGCACTAGGGAAGTCTTTAACGAGTCGGTAATGAACTGAATCAATATTGAGAGGGTTCTGTCCTGACAAACTCAGCAATTTACTCGGCTTGTTAATGAGCAATAAATGCTCATCTTGATAAAGAATCTTGATATGTTCGTGGCAAGGCGGGGCGATAAAATCATCAGGTTTATGTTGCATTGTCTTAGTATGACGGAAAAAACGGTGATGTATAGATGAATTGAAACAGAAAAGTGTTTAGTTAAAATTTGTCGATTCAGAAAGTGATAATTCAACCGATATTTTTACGGTTGGGCTAAATCGCAGACAAGAAAAAACCCGAACATCTTGCGATGATCGGGTTCTTCGAATAATGGTGCCCGGTCTCGGAATCGAACCAAGGACACGAGGATTTTCAATCCTCTGCTCTACCGACTGAGCTAACCGGGCATATCAATTATTTAAAGTGCTTGATCTTGCACTGGTACAACTTGTTGCGTCTCGGTATGTCTGCAACGGGGGCGTATTAAACCTGTTTCGTTTCGATGAGTCAAGAGCTAAAACTAAAAAAAAATCACAAACGTAAATTTTGATTATTTTGTAGGCGTAACATAGCCCTCTATGCTTTCAATGTCTTCATTATTAAAGAATTTATGCATCTGTTCTTTCAAGAACTTTCGGTCTTCGGCGCTCATCATATTGAGCTGTCGTTCGTTAATCAGCATGGTTTGTTTATTTTGCCATTCTTTCCAGGCTTGTTCAGAGATGTTGTTAAAAATATCTTGGCCCGCTTCTCCTGGCATTGTCGGGGTATCCAGGCCTTTCAGTTCTTTTTGATACTTTCTGCAAAAAACAGTGCGACTCATGTTTCGATCTCGTGTGGTAAGTAAATAGCATGTGATGGGTCAATCTTAGTCATTTAATCTGAATAAATCATCACAATTTAGCTTTTCAAGGTAGGAAGATATTGGTGCCGGCAGGCCTAATTTAGAAAGCTGATGTTCTTGGATCCACTTTAGCCTATCTGATGAGCGTACTTCTGGTAGTGACGCTTTTAGCTTTAATTTAACCGGCTGTATCTCTAGTTTGTAATGAGAAAAGGTATGGTGAATGCTTTGGTGTCTTTCTAGTAGTTCTGTTTCTATGCCAAAGTTCTCGGTGCAGTATTGAATCAAGTCTGGTGGCGTGAGTGAGGGTGGTGCCTCTGGCAAGCTATATAAACCACCCCATATTCCGCTTGGCGGCCTTTTCTCAAGTAGGACTCCCTTATCAGACTCAATTAGCAGTGCCCAGGTTTTCTTTTGAGGGATCTTTTTTTTGGGTTTTGAAACCGGTAGGGCATGTTGTAGGTCTGCTTTGTTTGCCTGGCAATCTTCCTGCATTGGACAAATTGTGCACTTAGGTTTGCTGCGTGTGCAGAGTGTTGCGCCAAGATCCATGATGGCTTGTGTATAGTCATCAACACGATCTTGCGGTGTGTGTTCATCTGCGAGTAGCCATAGCTTTTGTTCGGTTTTTCTTTCGCCAGACCAGGTTTTGATGGCGTGATAACGACATAAAACCCGTTTTACGTTGCCATCAAGAATCGGGGCATATTGTTTGTGAGCAATGCTACGAATAGCGCCAGCAGTTGAACGACCAATGCCTGGCAGGGCACTTAAGCCGTCAACATCTTCGGGAAAGACGCCATCCAGGTCATAAGATATTTGTTTTGCTGCTTTGTGTAGATTACGCGCACGGGCGTAATAGCCTAAACCGGCCCAATGTTCGAGCACGCTGTCTTCGTCAGCATCTGCCAAACTTTTAACATCAGGAAAGCTTGCCATAAAGCGTTTGAAGTAGTCGATAACTGTGCTGACCTGGGTTTGCTGGAGCATAATTTCAGATACCCAAACCCTGTAGGGTGTTTTGTCTATTTGCCAGGGTAAGTTTTTGCGACCGTGTTGGTCGAACCAATTTAGTAGGCGATTTGCAAAGATTGATGAGCTTTTATCTGTGGACATTAAAATAGTTTCTTGAGTAGGTTCTTGGCAGCATCTTTGATTTCATCTTTGTCGCCAAGGTGTTTGTTTAAGGCTCTATCCAGTTCTTTATCTAATTTACGCTTTGCTTCTTTAGCAGCTACTTGCTTGGTCGCATCGAGTAAACGTTTGCTGTCCAGTTTACATAGCTCAGCTGGAGGCGTATCAAATTTTCCTTTGCATCTTACAGGAACAGGAATGTCTTTGAACTTTTCATTAACCCTGCAGGCATGCTCATTAGAGTCGCCAATGACGCGTAAGCCGGTTTTTATGTCTAGCGATGTTGCGCTCAGGTTGATAGGGCCTTCGGCGCTCATCGCCAATCCGGAGCTTGTTAGCTCGAAATTGTTCGTGAGAATCTCATCTTTCAAACTGGCGCTGCCTTTAAGCAGATCAAAAGGTGTGGCTTTTGGCCAGTTGTTAGTATCGATAGAATCTTTATTTATTAGGGCCAATCCTTTGCAGCTTAGTGCCTTGAAGTTTATGCCTTGAACTTCACCGTCGAGTACTTCAAATTCGGATTGAGCCAAGGCATTGCTTTGAACTTCGCTTAAGGTGTTACCACGACTTGTCAGCGCAGCACTAAAATTGAGAGTGCCACTGAGGCTAGCGCTGTCCTCGGCATTTTGAATTTCCAGCGCTTGAATCAGAGTGCCTAAGTTAAGGTTTGATATCTTTGTATCGGCTTGCCAAGTAGGTTTGTTGCTACGCGCATCTATTTTTGCGCTCGTGTTTAGTATGCCTTCATGAGACTTCGCAGACAGGTTTGTTACGCTGACGATTCCGTTCTTTGCGGCTAATTCGACATTAAGATTTTCGATCAGGACTTTGTTTGCAATTAAGCTTTGTTGTTTTAAAGATATGTCTAGATCGAGCTGTCTCAGTGTTTCTAGTGGCAGAAGCTCTGAGTTGGTTTGGTTGTTCGTTGGTGCTTCATCGTTGGCGCTTGCTTGGGTGTTGTTATTTTCCTCTTCGGCGGGTAAATAATTATCGATATTAACTGAGTCACCGACAAGGCTAAGTGCAAACGCTTGATTACTGCTATTGAATGTAAGGTCTCCTTGCCATGAACTCTTATCTACTTGTGTGTTGATTTGTTGAAAGTATAGAGCCTGGTCTTTAAATTCGAGCTTACTCGAAAGGCTAAATGCGTTTAGCGCTTCAGGTGAAGATAAGGTGGGTAATGCAATTCCAAATCTCTCGGCTAGAATCTTGGGGTTGAACTTGTTGACTTGGACTTGCCCTTGAAGGTGAGGTGATTCTAAGTAGTTTGTAAGGCTTAACTGACTATCAAGCTTGAGTTCCTCGAGTATGAGGAAAAGCTCCTCAACCACTATTTCTTCTTTACTGGTGTTCACAGTGAATTTGCTGTCGAGACTTGCATTAATTACTTCGAACTGAGAGAAGGCGCCATTCGCTTCAAAATTACTCTTGAGTTCTTTTACCGTAATTTTTGAAAAGTCAGGTGAAAACTCGATAAGGCCAATAATATTAGAATTGAGTGTTAGTTTTTCTATGGTGTCTTCGAAGGTGAAGTCTATGTCGAAGGGTACATCTTTGTTTGGTGCTATGTTTGAAACCTTAATACTCGCAGGTGAAAGTTTAATGCTTTGGTTTTTGAGCTCTGATGTATAAGCAATGTTTAGGTTAGATATGCTTAGCTGGCTGAGTAAAAACGAAAGCTCAGAAGTCTTCTGGTTTTTTGAGTCTTGATTTGAATCTTTTGCTTTCGTTTCCGAGGTGTCTTTTTCCAGTGCCGCTGTTTCTTGTGTTGGTAGAATATTAAGCCAATTGGCTTTTCCTTGCTCGTCTTCAAATAGCGATATTTTTGCACTATCGAGAAGCAGGGTGTGAACGCTGGGTGAACCCTTGAGTAAAGAAAATAGGTCTACCTGCGCCAGTATTCTCTTAATAGATGCAAACGCTTGTCCATGCTGATCACTGATTTGCATATCGTTGATATCAATGCCGAGTGGGTACAAAGACCAGGTTAGGGACCCGTCTATCGATAAGTTTATTCCGGCTTGTTCTATAGCTTGCTGCTCAATCGTAGGTTTGAAGCGATTTGCATCTTGAAACTGAATGAACAGCGCGATACCTAGCACTGCTAATAAGGGCAGTCCGATAACCAAAAGTAAGCTGAATTTAAGAAATTTGTTCATTGCTGTATATGGCCCTTAATGAGTCGGTTTCTTGTTCAAGGTATCGTGGCTTTTTATCTTTGAAGTGTTTATTATTGCTGGTCTGCAGGATTATGTCATTGAAGCTTTTCGAATTTCTAATCGGAACGCTCATTAATAGGCTTGCCCGCACAGAAATACACCCTGAGAAAACCACCAGTGATAATAATAGTGAGGTAGGAAATGACCGTTAAAGTAAGTATTGATATTGATCGCGAGTTTACCGTTAAAGCCGATGCAAGCACTGCTTTTGCATTGTTGGCGGATGTGCCCGCTTCAGGCGCCCACTTCCCAAAAGTTGAAGCACTAACCGATCAAGGTGACAATACCTTTCTTTGGGAAATGGAAAAGGTAGGCTTGGGTGATCATGCAATCCAGACTGTTTATGCCTGTAAGTATTCTGCTGACGAAGCCGCATGTGAAGTTACTTGGACTCCTGTTAAGGGTGAGGGTAATGGCGTTGTATCAGGTAAGTGGGAAATAACCGAAGGTGACGGCGTAACTAACTTGAAATTAACGACTTCTGCGCAATTGACTTTGCCTTTACCAGGCCTGCTTAAGTTAGCAATTAGCCCGGTTGTTAAGCATGAATTTAGTGCAATGGTTGATGAGTATATCGACAACCTGAAAGGCGCATTGGCTTAGACCTTTTGTGCTGTGGATAAATAAGGCTATCTAATTTATCTATTTATTATTTTATTTTCGGAGAAGTAAATGGCTGAGAGAAAAGCCCAAGTAGAACGTAATACTCTGGAAACACAGATAAAAGTTTCTGTGAATCTTGATGGAACGGGTGAGGCTAAATTTGATACTGGCGTGCCTTTTTTAGAGCATATGATGGATCAGATTTGTCGTCATGGCATGATTGATATCGATGCGCACTGTAAAGGCGACTTGCACATAGACGATCACCATACCGTTGAAGATTTGGGTATTACACTAGGCCAGGCATTCTCTAAAGCTGTGGGCGATAAGAAAGGCATTCGTCGTTATGGCCATGCCTATGTTCCTCTAGATGAGGCATTGTCGCGTGTTGTTATCGACTTCTCTGGCCGTCCTGGCTTGGAATACGATATTCCTTTTACCAGAGGAAGTGTCGGCCGCTTCGATACAGAGCTGTTTTATGAGTTTTTTCAAGGTTTTGTAAATCACGCCAATGTAACTTTGCACATCGATAATCTGAAGGGTAAAAATGCTCATCATCAGATCGAAACGGTATTCAAAGCTTTTGGCCGCGCGCTTCGCATGGCTTTGGAACTTGATGAGCGAATGGAAGGAAAAATGCCGTCTACTAAAGGTTCTTTATAGAACCGGTTTCAAGTTGTACGACAGTTAATAAATAATACTGGCCTCTTTTGAGGTCAGTTGCTTTTTACGAGTGAGAAAAAATGACGACAATTGCCATTATTGATTATGGTATGGGCAATTTGCATTCGGTTTCGAAGGCATTTGAACACGTAGCGCCTGATGCAAAAGTCCTTGTAACTTCGGATGCGGATACGATTCGTGCATCAGATAAGGTTGTTTTGCCTGGTGTAGGCGCTATGCGCGATTGCATGGCTGAAATTAAGCGTTTGGGCTTTGATAGCTTAAGCATGGAAGTTTCCAAGGACAGACCTTTTTTGGGTATTTGTGTTGGCATGCAAGCTTTGCTTCAACATAGCCAGGAGAATGGAGGCGTTGATTGTATCGGTGCCTTCCCAGGCGATGTTTTGCATTTTGGCGAAAGCTTGTATGAAGAGAACGATAAGGGCGAGAAGGTTCGTTTGAAAGTACCGCATATGGGGTGGAATCAGGTGGTGCAGAATGGTGATCACCCTATGTGGCATAAGATCTCAGATGCCTCGCGTTTTTACTTTGTCCATAGCTATTACGTAGCGGCTGATCATCAATACTTGGCAGGTTCGGCCCAATACGGGAAGTCTATCGCTGCGGCACTTAGCCGAGATAGCATTTTTGCAGTTCAGTTTCACCCTGAAAAGAGCCAGCATGCAGGTTTACAGCTACTCAAGAATTTTGCGAACTGGTCTGGAAAATAGAAGGTACTAGTCAAGCGATGAATATCCTACCCTCAATTAACCTAATGCAGGCTAAATGTGTGCATGTGTCTGGTCATCACCTTGATCAGACCAAAGTTTACTCCGATGATGCGACAGACCTTGCCGGGCGTTGGATGGATGCCGGTGTGCAGGACCTTTATGTGTTTGACGTAGATGGTGCAATTCAGGGGCGGACGGCTCATGCAGAAATGATCGTTTCGATCGCTCAGCGTTTTCCAAATCTAAATTTACATGTTGAAGGTGGAATTCGTAGTGAATCTGAAGTTGAGCATTACCTGAAGTCTGGTATTAGAACAGTGACCTTAGGAACTAAAGCTATAGAAGATCCTGCGTTTATTGCTGAAATGTGTAAGCGCTTTCCTGAGCGCATTACGGTGAGCCTGTCACTGCTAGAGGGTCAGGTGTGTACACATGGTTGCCAGAAAACGTCACCAGTTACTGCCGAAACCTGGGCGCAGCAATTAAGTGCTGCTGATATTTCTGCTCTGGTTTATCGAGACCTTGGGCGTATAGGGAGCTGTCAGGGTGTTAATCTCGACGAGGCTATTAAGCTTGCTGAAGTCTCTCGCGTACCATTGTGGGTGACTGGCGGGGTAGCAGATATGGATGATATTCGTGCATTGTATTCCGAGTCTGAAGTGGGTATCGAAACCGTATTGGTTTCACGAGCTTTGGATGAAAAAGCCTTAAGCCTTAAAGAGGCTCAAGACTATTGTGAAGATTGAAATTATAAGTGGAGAGCTAGTTAATGGGCTTGGCTAAAAGAATTATTCCCTGTTTGGATGTTGATGAAGGGCGCGTTGTAAAGGGCGTACAGTTTGTTGATATCCGTGACGCAGGTGACCCGGTAGAAGTTGCCAAAAAGTATGATGAGCAAGGGGCTGATGAAATCACCTTTTTGGACATCACAGCGAGTCACCAAGGCCGTGACACAATGGTTCATACTGTTGAAAAAATGGCGAGTGAAGTGTTTATTCCGCTAACGGTTGGTGGTGGAATCCGAAAAGTTGAAGATATCCGCTGTATGTTGAATGCCGGCGCGGATAAGGTTGCGATCAATACAGCGGCAGTATTTAACCCAGAGTTTGTTCGTGAAGCTGCCGAGAAATTTGGCAGCCAATGTATTGTCGTCGCAATTGATGCGAAGAAGGTGAGTGCAGAGGGTGAAGAAGGTCGATGGGAAATCTTTACTCATGGTGGTCGTAAGCCTACAGGCTTGGATGCAATCGAATGGGCCAAGAAAATGGCTGATTACGGTGCTGGTGAAATATTACTAACCAGTATGGATCAGGACGGTATGAAAAACGGCTTCGACTTAGGCGTCACTAGGGCGATTACCGATGCTGTGTCTATTCCGGTTATAGCATCTGGCGGTGTGGGGAATTTACAGCACTTGGCAGATGGAGTTTTGGAAGGTGGCGCCGATGCTGTTCTGGCAGCAAGTATTTTTCATTTTGGAGAGTACAGCGTTCAAGAAGCCAAGGCACATATGGCCGATTGTGGTATTGAAATGCGCCTGTAGGTCTTAAGCGCGAGAAAGTTGTCTATTGTAGGCAGAGGGTTCAGGCGCACGATCAATTTCGTGCTAGCCCTCATGCGAGCCGTGGAAGGCGCTGCCTACAAAGCTTTTTAAATTCTATGCAACCTGATTAGATTCAGACTTGCTCTCAGGCTGGCAGTTGATCAGCATTAATGGTGCTTCGTTACCGTCTCTAAGAAAGCCTTCCACCACAAAGTCATCATTTTTACTTCTCATGATTCCATCTGCAGAGTCATCTCGACAAAATACTTTTTTGTTAAAGGTGACGATGTCGTTGATATTATCAAGACGTAAGGCTGTTACTTTGCCGCCAGTGCGCTCTACAAAAAGAATGATAGGACGGATGCTCGATAAGGCTCGCTCTTTGGTTAAATGGAACAGGTGGATCAATTCTGATAGCGTGGTTTGTCTTTCGGTGTTCAGAATCTTCATTGCTTCGTCGTGATCAGTCTGATTTAAGTTGAGTAAGGTTTCAGCTAAACCGTGTAACTTTTTATGGGGTTCATCAAAGCGCAGGAGGGCTTCTTTAAGCTCTTCAATATCTGTTTCGAACTGGTTGTACCACATGCCAAAAGCGCATTTGTTAGGGTCAAGCGCTTTAGTAAAGGGCGTGTTGTTTTTAAGTGATGACTCTAGTGCATCAAGCCAATCTCTATGTTGCTGCTCCATTTCGTTCAGTTTGGCAACCAGGTTGTTCATTAGGGTCTGGTGATTTTCAGAACCAATAAGCTGATTAAAATCGTACAGCTGAACAGTGTTGTTCTGGAAGGTAATCACTTCGTGATTAAACTCATCAAGCTCATTTACCTGAAGGTTTCTTTTCACGTCTTTCTCAATATAAAGTACTTGTTCCAGAGGGATGGCAAATGCGGCGTCAGCCGTCATAAAGGTAATCGCAGCAAGAGTGCCGTCGTGAAATAAGCTGTCTATATTTTTGCCGGACATGGTGATAAACCTCGGGTTTGAAATGTGTTCGCTATAATCCTTGAAAGTGCGGAGGCACCGCGCATATTTAGTATAGACCTGATAGAAAATCTGACCAGTAAAGATCGACTAAATTAATTATCACGAAAAATAACTGTTTATGGATCGGTAGGAAGAATTTATAGGGTGTCTTGATATTCTTGCGGAATTCTTTGCGGGCTGTAGTTTGCGTGCTTTAAGGTGTCTGACGTGGATGATTTACTTTGTGCTAGTCGAGGAACTTTGTTTCTTGCAGCAAAGATGTTTTGCATGCTCTGTCCAGGGTTTTGTATTTGCCAGATAGCGCTAGCAGAAGCGATACTGATACCTTTTTCGTCAAGCTTTGTCAGAGCCCAGCTCAAGTATTCAACTGTGACTTTGTGAGGGTGGGCGATTGCTATGGCTGTGCCATTCTTCTTTGCTAGTTCGACTAGCTTGATAAACTGAGCTTGAACAAATTTTCGGGTTTGAAAATGGTCAAGAAAAACATCCCGGCTTATGTTAGGGATTTGGTGCGCTGCGGCAATTTTGGCGGCAACCGAGTTGGCAGAGGTGCGACTATCCAAGAAAAAGAAGGGGTGCTGTTTAACCGTTTCCATTACCCACTCCATAACCTTGTTTTGAGTTGTCAACTGACTGCCCATATGGTTATTCAGGCCTACCATATGCGGAATCGAGATAAAGCTTTTTCGCAAGGTTTGCTTAATTTGCATCTCACTCATGCTTTCGGTTAAACCGCCCTTACCGAGCTTAATCCCAAGCTTATTTTGCATGGGCGAGTGGAGCATGATTTCCTTGCCATTCTCTTTAGCTCTTTCGATTAGGGCTCGTGTATGGCGTCTTTCTGGTAGAAAAGACAAAGTAAGGGGGTAGGGTAGGTCAATTAATCGGGAGCCGTTCTCCAGGTGATTCCCCATATCGTCAATGACGATCGCGATGGTCGGTTGCTGCTTTAGTTCTGCAGCAACGGGAAAAGCAAGCACGACAGTAGTCAGGATAAAGGTGACTACTGTACTGAGCTTGAGGAGATAGTTACTCACCTTGTGGCGTGCCTTCTTCAGCTAGGTTTTCAGCCTCAGTTTGGCTCTCTGGTGTTTTGACGGAAGAGTTCTTTTGCTTAACTTTTAGAATATCCAAAGCCTTTAGCAAACTTAAAGCTTCCTGAAGCTGGAAGTCTTTTTCCAGCATGGATTGTTGACGAGAAACTTCTGAGTCTTCGCTTTCTTCTTTGCTGGATTCATTCTTATTTTGGTTGCCGTTACTTAAGTGACCGGCTAGATCAGACTCTCGATAAAAGGCTTTGGTTTTTTCTTCACTCAACTTGGCTCGGTTAACTTCTATATCGGGCTCGATACCTTGCGCCTGAATCGAGCGGCCATTAGGGGTATAGTAGCGGGCCGTTGTTAGCTTAAGCCCATATTCAGCAT
>NZ_LWFZ01000872.1:0-1586 GCF_001635225.1 Oleiphilus sp. HI0086 | reverse complement strand
GTCCCTCGAAAGCTGGTTCAAAGATGATGATCCAACTAAAGTTTCTTTAGATAAATATCGACAGCAGTTTGGCAGTGATGACGGCATCTATATTGTTTACGAAGCTCAGGATGGAAATGTTTTCTCATCAAAATCTGTAGCCACTATTAGGGCCTTTCACCAGCAGCTCGATGACCACCGGCTTGGACTAAGCAGCGAAGATGTTTCTCCAGAATTTGATCGTGGAATACTTCAGCGAATTGATCAAATTGACAGTTTGTACAATGCGCGGTATCAGGTAGCAGATAAAGACACGCTTATCTCTAAGAAATTGTACGCTCAGGATTATCCAACTAGCGATCTCGAGCTAGAGCAACGAAAATCTATTGCGCTAGGGCAGGACGCTTTTAAGTTAGCGTACTTTTCGCCAGATCATAGATTCGGCGGTATTCGTATAAAAACCGATTTTGGCGTTATCTCTTCCTCAGAACCCCAGGTTGACGAAGGTGTTGATTTACTCCAAGGCGATGAATTTGAGTTTGATGACGCAGCAGTTGAGATAGTGTCAACGGAGCTCAGTGATGAGCCTATTGATTTTGAAGAAATGAGTATGGATGAGTACTTAGTTTTTATGACGTCTCTGCGTACCGTTGCTGCAAAGCCTGAATTCGCTCATTTCAGTTTCCACTTTACAGGCAACGCCGCCATGATGGAGTTTGCCATGAACAATATGGCTCAAGCGTCGATGTTAATGGGCTTAATGCTATTGGCCGTTGTTACCTTGCTGTGGATACTGTTTCGCTCTTTTTCAGCTGTCGTTTGGCCGGTCGTTGTGATTTCGTTTTCGGCCTTCTGGTCTATAGGTTTTCTGAGCGCAATTGGCGTTACTTTGTCGACAATGGTGAGTCTGTCATTCATGTTGATACTGGCCGTTGGAACTGCTGACTGTGTACATGTGCTGAGCGCATATATGCTATACAGACAAGAAGGTGAGGAGCATCGCCCTGCGATGCGAATGGCCTATCGCAAAACCGGCATCCCTATATTTTTAACAACCATCACGACCATGGCGGGTATGATGGCCCTGATGATTAGCGATCTACCTCAAATAGCCATCTTTGGTTTAAATTCTGCCCTAGGTGTCGGTGTAGCTTTCATTTTTACATTATTTCTTTTACCTGTACTACTAGATCTCTGGCATCCGTATCATCTGAAAGCGTCCAAGAAAGCCGAGGCAAAGAAGAGCAAGTATGCGTCGGGTGGAGGTGCAGGAAGAGCAAGTTCGCTTCAACACTTCCTTGATAAAATACCCGCGTACATTAAAAGAAAGAGTAAAGTTGTCACGCTTTGTTATATCGCGCTTTTCGGCTTGTTTGTAATTGGTACGCTTCAAGTAAAAATTGACTCAAATTTAGTCGAATTGGCAAAAGAAGATGCACCGATTCGGGTTACTTACGATTTGGTCGACAAGGAGATGATGGGGGCACAGAATCTCGAGTTTATTGTTGACATGAAATCGTCTGATGCGCTTAAAGAACCGGCAGTACTTAAGGTGATTGATGCCTTCCAGGCTCACTTGGTCGAAACCTACCCTGACAGCGTTGTTA
>NZ_LWFZ01000871.1:0-4742 GCF_001635225.1 Oleiphilus sp. HI0086 | reverse complement strand
CGCTGTTCTCGCCTTCGTGAAAGATGGCATGTGACAGATGGGCAAGTCGTTTGCCTCTATGTCGGCCGAGTTGCAGGAGAAAAAAATATTGCCTTGGCTATCAAGGCCTATGAGAACGTCACCGCCACTCATCCGGACTGTGTTTTCGTCGTCGTTGGTGATGGCCCCTTAAGAAAAACCTTGGAAAGTGAACACCCTGGCATCCGTTTCGTTGGAATGAAAACGGGTGAAGAGCTAGCCAAGTATTATGCCTCAGCAGACCTTTTTCTATTTCCAAGCAAAACCGACACCTTTGGTAATGTTGTGACTGAAGCAATGGCAAGCAGGCTGGGTATCGTTGCATTTAATGACGCCGCTGCGAAGGAACACTTAAGCCATGGCAATTCGGCATATATCGCAAATTTAGACAATGACGAAGCCTTCATTCAATTGACTCTGGAAGCAATCGAAAGCTCTTCCGAGCTGGAAAAAATTCGTGAAAATGCCTATCAATTGGCACAAACAATTACCTGGAACAATATCGTCAATCAGTTCGTCAAAAAGTTACTCGAAAAGCCACCCTTAAGGCTAGGAGATGAGACACATGAATCCTCTCAAAACATCAACAGCATTTAATAAGCTCAATAGCTGGGATATTGCAGCTTGCCTGTACCTTAATCATTTTTGTCGCACTAAAACGGTTAACACCTTCTTTGCAATAATCAGCCGCTTAGGGGATGGTGTTTTCTGGTATAGTCTCGCGCTTGTCCTGCCAATCTTATATGGTGAAGAAGGTCTACTTTTATCAGGGTTGATGATAACGGCGGGCGGTGCTTGCCTACTGATCTATAAGCAACTTAAAAAGAAACTAGTAAGAGAACGACCATTTATCCGCTCAAAAGATGTCTATAAAGGCTGCGCACCTTTAGATCAATACAGCTTTCCTTCTGGACACACAATGCACGCGGCCTGCTTCTCGACTGTTGTGCTATGGCACCTGCCAGAGTTCGCTGTATTATTGGTACCCTTCTCTATTCTAATTGCCCTCTCGAGAATGGTACTCGGCCTTCACTATCCGACAGATGTATTGTGTGGCGCGGGATTAGGTATATTGCTGGCATCAATTGCAAACTACTTAAGCCCCGTACTCTTCTAAACCAGCGCTACTGGCCTTTACCTTATTCCTGCCAAATAGGCACATCGAAGGCCTGTAAGATCTTCCCTGTTTCGGCCAGAGGCAAGCCCACTACATTGCTATAGCTTCCGACAATCCCTTCAACAAACAATGCCGCTTTGCCTTGTATGCCATATGCACCTGCCTTATCCATTGGTTCACCCGTTGCGATATATTGCCTAATTTGCTGATCACTCAGCTTCATAAACGACACTTCTGTTGTCACAACATCAGCTTCAATTACCGCTTTCCCCTCAGATAACTTCGCCACAGCGATACCCGTTAGCACTAGATGATTTGTTCCTGATAAACGCTTTAGCATTTCAAATGCTACGCGTTCATTATCTGGCTTGCCTAGAATCGTGCCGTCTATCGTAACGGTCGTATCTGCAGCTAAAACTGTCTTTTCAGGATTAAAGCTGAGACCTGCTAAGGCTTTTTCTTTAGCCAAGCGCCTTACATAAGCGTCGGGCAATTCCCCTTCAAGTACTGACTCATCGATATCCATTGATGCACTATGATAAGGAACACCGATTTGTTCTAATAGTTCTCTCCGGCGACTGGAGCCAGATGCCAATAGCAAGTCTGCCATATTTTTTAAGATTCCTTCATAAATTGAATAGTAAACCTGGAATAATCGCTTCGGAAAGTATGACAAGCCTCGCTCCTTACGTAGCAGCGTCTTCAACGGAACGGATTGCTTTATCAATTGTTTATAGTCGGTTAAGCAGTAAAGGCGCTTTCTGAAAAATTGCTAGTTTTAACATAACAGTTCTCCAATAAATTTAGCCCTCTAAAAACGTTCAGCAAAGGTACTTTGTTTATCCTAAGAGTTTTTTTCTACTGAATATACAGTTATATAGTATTGCAAGTTACTTACAGCAACGGAAATTTTTTTGTAACTTTTGCTCTATAGAATATTTCGATCACCCTCAAAAAGCGCCAAGATAATAGGCAGTGCTCGATGCAGTCTTTTTCCGAGTAGTACTCACTACGAAGTAGTATGCCCCTAGGGTAATTTTTCGATAGAGCAGAGAGGGAAATGTTTCGTTAGTTGGTAAAACCATAATGTGACATTGAATATTGTTATCACGAATATTTAAAAGGAAGTCGGAATTAACCCCATCAAATCAATAAGCGTTATATCCATAACTATCGCATCAATCTTGCTATCTGCTTGTAGCACCATGCCTTCCCTAGGTGGTGGCGGAAGCGGTGTCGTTACTGGCAGTGCTGCTGGTGAAAGTAGCGTAGATAACAACACAGAACTCGAAAAGTGTGAAGAAACACTCGGCACACTGTCTATCTTTGAAGATACCTCACTACCATGGTGGGGAACTTACAAACAGCAATATCCAAGACTAGGAAGTACTGTCCCGGTCCTAAGACTCATGATTCAGCAATCAAACTGTTTTGTCATCGTTGAACGTGGCGCGGCAATGAATGCAATGAACCGTGAACGTCAACTAATGAATTCTGGTCAACTGCGCTCTGGTAGTAATTTTGGCGGCGGTCAAATGGTAGCAGCTGATTTTACACTTAGCCCCTCTGTCTTGTTTGCAGAAAAAACCGGCGGGTTTGGCGCAGTACTTGGCAGTTTCGGATCACTAGGCAAGCTTGCGGCCGGTCAAATGAGTTCAAATGAAGCCGAAACCAATTTAACGCTTATCGAAAACCGTTCTGGTGTTCAGGTTTCTTCGGCAAATGGTAGCGCTGAAAACAATGACTTCGGTTTCCTTGGCGGCCTATTTGGTGGCGGTGCTGCTGTCGGCGTAGGTGGATTTTCTAAGACTCCTGAAGGTAAGGTTGTTACCGCAGCCTTCGCTGACTCCTTCAATGAAATGGTTAAGGCTCTTCGCGTATACAAAGCCCAAACGGTAAAAGGCGGACTAGGTAAAGGTGGTCGTCTAACGATCGGTGGTGAAGACGACCCAATGCCCCAAGCAACTCAGCAATACACTGCACCTGTTGTCACCCCTGTCGTTGCTGCAGCACCTGTCGTTAATGTTAGAACACGTAATGTAAATATTAGCGTCGACAACTACGATGAAGACGCAATGGAAGATTACTACAAAGCACTTAAGCGCAGTGTGGAGCATATGGGAACATTTGCCTCAATGACTCCCCAGCAAATTGAAGCTATGAAGAATCACCCCGATATGCACGGTATGGGAGCACTCGCCATGTCAATGATTTGGGGAGGCCCGCATGTTTCTCAACTAGAAACTGCACAAATTGAACTCGAATCATGGCCTCAGCAAGCCAAAGAGCAAGCCTGGTCTGCTTATGGCAGCCGCATAATGAAGTACAACAAGATCTTTGAGCGTCACAGACAACGCATCATCTCAAATGGTGCCTACGATGATAGTATTTACCATCAGTTGAATGCGATTGAATTGGTTAATGAAGAAAATCTGTTCCGTTAGGCGCTAAGTTAGCCCATGCCTCCCAGACGTTTTAAGGGAGGCATGGTTCCTTATTTAAAGCTGTCTCCCCCTGATCCAATCAAAAGCTTCTTCCGTAACTTAAAAACCGGAACGGTTAATGCATTATCCCACTTATATTATTGAGTAGTGATAGGCTCCCTACCATGAAGACAGCTGACAAACAGGCATTTATAAAGGGCAACAAGCTACCTGAGTCCTATTTAACTCAGGCCTCAATTTGGTTTGACCCGCTGGTTAAGACTATTATCAAGCACCATAAAGGTGCACAAAAAACCATAATTGTTGGATTAAATGGTTGCCAAGGCTCTGGAAAGACTACTTTGGCAGACTACCTTTCCCTGTCGTTCCAGGCCGAAGGTTTAAAGAGTCTATCCATCTCTATCGACGACTTTTACCTTACGCACGACCAACGCCAGCACTTGGCACGCGACATTCACCCCATGCTTAAAACACGAGGCGTGCCCGGCACCCACGACCTAAATTTGGCCCTGAATACACTGCATGCACTAAAAAGTCACAACCAAGAGATCTCTATACCTCGATTCGATAAAGCTACCGATGATCGCTTTCCAGAATGCAGCTGGCCAAAAGTAGAAGCACCTTTAGATATAATTATTTTGGAAGGCTGGTGTCTGGGGATCCCCGCTCAAGCTGAGGAGCGACTTAAAGAAGCAATCAACAAACTTGAATCAACACAAGACGAAAGTGGCACTTGGCGACAATATGTCAACGATCAACTCTCAAGCCACTATCCGTCTTTATGGAATCAAATTGATTGCTTGATCATGTTACAAGCGCCAAGCTTCGACTGTGTATATCAGTGGCGACTGGAACAAGAAGAGAAACTTCGTCAGAAAAGCTCTTTTGATACGGATCAAACACACAGCAAAATCATGAGCCCTGAGGAAGTCGAAACATTTATTCAGCACTATGAGCGCCTGACTAGACATAGTTTAGATTGCCTTCCTGAGCACTGCCATCACGTACTGAATCTGGACAATTCACGAAAGGTTGTAAAGCACCTTATGCCTAGAGGTTTAGACATTTAAACTCTAGGACAAAGTTAGTTAAACTCTTGATTGAAGAGAATAGAGTAAAGGAGAATCAATATGAAGCAATGGTTAATATTTACTGATTTAGAT
>NZ_LWFZ01000870.1:0-1160 GCF_001635225.1 Oleiphilus sp. HI0086 | reverse complement strand
CACACCCAGCCGCCAGAGCGAGCCCCACCACTGACTCCCAGCCTGTTCGGCCCATCGCAGACTCGTTTATTTAATTGACGCTCCTAAGCTCTCAATCCATGTACTGTCAGCCTTTGCGGCAGGCCGGTGGGGCAACTGTCGGCTAAAGATCCATTCGCCAGGCACTTTTCGGTCAAATCGACCAAAATACGACCTTCTTTGGGCGCTGTGAAGCTAAATTCCGGGGCTTAGGCAATAAAAATGAGCAGCAATTTCGGGTATGCTACTTCATCCGAAGGGTGAAAAGGTGCTTTAAACGTCCTATACGCCCGACCATTCGTGGTTCTGAAGCGGGCAGTAAAAAGCGCTATGCCGGTATGGTTGTTAAAAATCAACAACCGGAAATGGTCTTTAAAGGGTTGGAAACGGTTCGCACTGATTGGACAGACGTGGCGAGAGACTTTCAAAAGAATCTTTACCAAATCGTCTTTGATGATCGCGACCCAAGCCAATTTATCAAAGACACCGTGGCGGCCACACTGAATGGAGAACGGGATAATCAGCTGGTTTATCGAAAACGCCTTAGAAGACCGCTCAGAGAGTACGTTAAAAACGTTCCACCCCATGCTCGATCTGCCAAAATAGCCGACGAAAAGAACAAAGCGCTTGGCAAGCCACTACAGTATCAACACAAAGGCTGGATCAACTATATCATCACCCTGAACGGGCCTGAGCCTTTGGACTATCTTGAATCAGACATTGATTACCAACACTACATTGAGAAACAGCTAAAGCCCATCGCGGAAGGCATTCTGCCCTTTATCGGGATGGACTTTGATCGCCTAATAGATAATCAAATGGCCTTATTCTAGGGAACCTAGAAGTAAGTTCCTTAAGGCTCAATGATATTAAAGACACCTCTCGGCTTCTCAAACAACCTGAAGAAACTCACTAAATCCAGCTTACTACCCTCCACCGTCAAATCATCCGAGAACAGGGTTTCTTTGATCCCAGCCTGATCAGTGGCCATTTTGAGAAATAACTCATGAGTCACCTTAAGTGTGGCATCCGCATCACTGACAGGTTCAATTTGTTCAAAATGCAGAACGGCATTTTCAATCCACAAATAGAAATTTACCTGCCTGTNAGTGAAGGTGATATTGATCTTATGATGGCTATCA
>NZ_LWFZ01000869.1:0-9567 GCF_001635225.1 Oleiphilus sp. HI0086 | reverse complement strand
TCCGTTACGGATAATGCTTATTATAAATAAGCGAACTCTGGTATCAGAATAGCGCTCTTAGAGCTTAGGTTCTAGGTACAACTAGTTAGTCGTTCTAAAAAAGGAAGGTCAATGATCTTCCTTTTTTTATGCTTGATTGTGGCTCAGGTTAGGATCATTTCGCTGTATTCACATGCTATTTCGTATACTATGGCCCGACTTACATCTTAATTTTTAATATTATCTTCATAATAATTTTAATAACACTATGCAGCCTGATTACGATACTCAACTAACCAACAAGAAATCCGAATTTAGCATCAAAGTCCTGATGCAAAAAATCCTTTCCTACTCAATTCTATGTCTTTTGTTCGTAACGATTATTTCGGGCACTAGTGAGAATATGCATGCACAGATGCTTAAGCTTGGCAGCTATTTTTGGGAGGACTACTTTATTCTTCGGGGTGATGAGCCCACTGCAGACTGTGAATATCAGTTTGATATCGAAGCCAGGTTGGATGAATTAGAACAAGAGCACCTTGCAGAAAATGAAGACTTCGATTTATTTGCGACTGAGTTTGATCGTGATTCAGCTCGTAATTCCTTAGCTAGCCAAATCAGGCTATGCCAGAAGCAGCATGCTGATGCCCAGACCTATCGAGCTCAAATGAATGTTTGGGTTCGTACTTTTAAAGATCTTGAGCACACCTTTGCTCAAGTTAGTTTGCTTGCTATTGAGAATCAAAAACTTACTTTGATATTGCTGCTGGCACTGTCTGCGTTTATCACAACATGGAAGCGTAATCATATTGCGTTTAGGTCGATTCATAGTCGAATGGATCACTACGTTTCGAATGTAGGGCAGTTGTTTGCCAATGCCTGTCTTGGGTTGTCTACCGTCGCGTTTTACCAAGGCTCTTACGCATCGGGGACTGAGGTTACCAACCCTGAGTTAATGATTATCCTTATGCTCGGGTGTTTTAGCTTATGCGGTCTGAATCTATATCAGTTACTCAATCCATCGCCAGATCTTGAGCCTGGAGGTAAACCCTGGCTTGCCTTTATAGCGATACCTATTCATAGTATTATGCTGTTAGCAGCGATCTTTCAGTTTTTTATTGTTGAGTCGCACTATCCAGGTATTGCTATCTATTTTACTCAAATCTTTCAGCTAACTAATCTTCATTTAGCAATTGGTCTTTATATTCTGGTTGGTATGCTGCTTAAAGAAACGCTTCTTGGTGCAAAATTGTTTGAGGTGTTTAAACCTTGGCACCTGCCGCCTGAATTGCTTGCATTTGTTGCTATCGCATTGATGGCATTCCCGACTGCTTATACCGGTGCTTCGGGCATTATCATTATTGCGATGGGCGCGGTTGTTTATCAAGAGATGAGGCGAGTAGGGACTCGTCGTCAGTTGTCGCTTGCCGTGACAGCAATGACGGGTTCAGGTGTTGTGCTAAGGCCTTGTTTGCTTGTAGTTGGTATTGCAATACTTAATAAAGAAGTTGTGACAGACGAGCTGTTTCATTGGGGCTTCAGGGTTTTTCTTCTGAGTATGCTCGTGTTTGCGGTATTTGCAATGATTACACGAAAGGACCCTATGAAAATTGTACCGGCAAGTGAAGCATTGTTACCTTCTCTTAGAAATTTGATGCCACTTCTTCCTTATGTTGGGATTCTGGTCGCTGCGCTCTTTCTTTACGACATATTGCTAGATGCTCAACTTGACGAATTTACGGCACCTGTCATGCTGCCAATTATCGTTATGGCAGTTTTAGTGTTTGAACGTAAATTTAGTAGGGATTTCCATCAGCGAAATGAAAGTGCTAAGGCGAGTCCGACGATATCTTCAGCCTTTTCCAGTTCTGTAGATAACTCATCCATACAAATTGGCGCCTTACTGATGTTAATGGCTTGCTCGTTTACAGTTGGCGGCATTATAGAACGGGGCGGCGGCGTACTAGAGATACCCGAATTCTTCGGCTCTACCTACGGCACGATGGCGTTTCTCGTTCTGTTTTTGGTGATGATCGGCATGGTAATGGACCCCTTTGGTGCGCTTATCCTGGTTACAGGTACGATTGCTCCGGTTGCTTATGCTGCCGGAATCAATCCGATTCACTTCTGGATGACCTGCTTGATGGCTTTCGAACTTGGTTATTTGAGTCCGCCGGTTTCGTTAAATCACCTACTTACCCGTCAGGTTGTGGGTGATGAGGAAGTCAGTCTCGCTTTAAAAGAGGGCGATTCCTTTTATTATCGCCACGAGCGTTTACTTCTTCCGCTTATGGTTATGGGTACAACACTCATTCTTGTTGCTTTCGTTCCATTAGCATTCATCGATCAATAAGGTTGCTAGAATGGAACGCGTAGCAAAACGTGAGGAGCAATTAGAGCAACTTGAACGGCAGAGTGAAAGTGACTTGCCAGAAATAATTTCTGGCATGAGTGATGAACAATTTGAAGCTGTGTTTGATTTGGTTGAGTCGGTGCTCGAACGTGAAAGAAAAGGATTTGATCGTTTTTTCGAGTCTATCTCTCAAACGCTTAGATATATCCCCAACTTTCTCGTGCTTGCGATTACAAACAAATATATCGACCCACCCATTGCGGCAAGAATTACATCTAAGCTCCCCATTAAGAGTGCTGTTCAAATAGCAAAAGGTTTGTCTGTTGAGTATGTCTGTGAAACAGCGGTCTTTATGAATGAGCGCTATGCAGCCGAATTGCTAGCTCGGCTGCCGAAAAAACAGGCGCAAGATGTAATTGCCTGCTTGGCTGAGCAACACCCCTTGCGTGTATTGGATATACTGGAATATGCAGACAAAAGCTTGTTAAAAAGCATGGTTAAGCACGGTTTGACGCTGGCAGTACTTGAAAAAGACTTAAACGAGTTGAGGCTAGTGACCTTTAAGAAGCTGCACGCATTAGCGTAGTTCGCCAAGCAAAGCTCGCTAAAGATGCTTCGCGAGGTGCTCTGCGGCTTTGTCGAAAAGATCCTCTCCTTTATCGATCCAATGAATTTCCTGCCCCTTCTTTTCTATATTCCTAAACCACTTACTTTGTTGTTTTGCAAAAGCGTGAATGGCTGAATTGAGTTTTTGGTACATATCGTTGTAACTCAGCTCACCTTGCAAGTATTGTGCGACAAAGCGATATTCAAGGCCGAAGAAGTGTAACTTTTCCCAGGGAAGGCCTTGTTGTCTGAGTGTTTCTACTTCCTCTATCATGCCTTCTTCAAGCCGTGCCTTAAGCCTCGCTGTGATTCTAGCCTTTATTTCTTCGCGCTCTAAGCGAATGCCTATCGTAAGGGGTGTAAAAGTGGGAAGCTCCAGTGGCTTTAGATCTTTGCTGTCGGCTACTGCTATTTCGATTGCTTTAATGATGCGGTCTCGGCTTAACAAGTCGGTTGTGTTGTGTAAATTTTTGTCAAAACTTAGCAATAGCTCGATTAATTCGCGTTCTGATTTATTTTCCATTTCCTGACGTGCTTTTTCGTCAGACTTCGCTATCGTTAATTCATAACGGTTTAATATGGCATCTAGATACATCCCTGTTCCGCCCACTAAAAACGGCAGTTGTTCGCGTTTGACGATATTGGTGAAAGCTGTGGAGAAATGTTGGGCGTAGGCGAAAAGGTTGAATTCCTCTTGCGGCTCCACAATGTCGATTAGGTGATGGGGGACTTCTTCGTATTCATCGAGATCTTTGCCTGTACCAATGTCCATGCCCCGGTATACCTGGCGAGAGTCGGCAGAGATTATCTCACCTGAAAACTGACGGCAAAGCTCTACAGCTAATGAGGTTTTACCACTTGCCGTAGGGCCTAGAATGGTAACTAGTTTGGCTTGATGAGAATCTGTCATATTAATCTGTAATAAGTATTGAACTAACAAACACTTCGTTATAGTGTGGGAAATAAGTAGATATAAAACTGCCAGCTATTATAACTGGCCAGTTACCGTGAATCGCTATCTTATAACAATTACATGATAAATACGGCTACTTTGCTGGACACTTGTACCATAAAAACGAAGATATAATCTTGCAAACCTTGAGTTAACAAGAACCTAAACAAGGAATTCTTTTCGGAATGAAGGTCTACAACGTCTTAATAGCGCTGGTATTAATATTAGCAAGCACGTCTGCATACTCTCTAGAGAAAAAAACATTTTGTATTTGGGATCCGGTTGGGCGTAATGGCCCGGTTATGTCTTTTTATTCTGACTTAATACCAAAAGCTCAATCATGGGGCTTGAGTATCAGGTTTGTTGCATATACTGACGAAAAGGTCGCCGCAAGTGAGTTTAAAGCAGGGCGCTGTGAAGCCGTACTTTTGAGCGCAATACTTTCACGCCAATTCGTTAAATTTGGCGGCACAATGGATGCTATTGGCGCGATTACCTCCCAGAAAGGCCTTGAACTCGCCTTGGGTACGTTGGCTCGTCCTCGTGCCGGTAAGTTGATGACCCAGGGTAATTACGAAGTGGTTGCAACTTTTCCGGTAGGGTCAATGTTTGCCTTTGTAAATGACCGATCGATAGAAAGTATCGATGACTTTGCTGGTAAAAAACTGGCAATTCTTAATGGAGACCCCCAGGCTAAAAAGTTTGCCGACTTGGCGGGTGCTTCTCCCTTCAATGTTTCTCTGACCACTTTTGCAGGGCAATTCAATAATGGTAATGTCGATATTTTGTTGATGCCAGCTTTGGCCTATAACACATTTGAGCTATACAACGGATTAGGTGACAAGGGCGGGATAATTGATTACCGACTTTATTATGGCATGCTGCAAACAATCGCTAAGCGTGATCAATTCCCTGAGGTATGTTCCAGGAACCGAAAAGCCAGAAAGCGTGAGTGCGTTAGCTTTGGCCACAAAATGCGTAATTATATCCTGACACGAATGGATGATATGGAACGAATGGTTAAGGATGCTGAGAATGAAATACCTCAAAACTACTGGATCGAGATTAGTCAGTTTACTAAGGATGATATTGATCATTTCAGTAAACGTGTACGCATGGCACTAAAGGCAGACAAGGTCAATCATCCTACGGCACTTAAGTTACTCTGGAAAATTCGTTGCCGTCTGGATCGTTCTCGTGGCGAGTGTGCTGCAAACGCTAAACCAGAATAGCTACTTGATGAATAAGAAAGCCCCTACAAATTATCCTTTGTAGGGGCTTTTTTGTTGGGTTTTAGTTTGGAGTAGAAGTAAGGATGTTTTCTGTGCCTTGCTTACCCGCAGTCTTCTCTTCCAGCTTGAGTAGAATTGCGGGTAGCGCTATAAAGTCGAATATCAGTGCTAGCGTAATCGTTGTTGCAGTGAAGATACCCATGTGGGCGTTCATGTTGAAGTTGGACAATGCAAGCACCATAAACCCTGCGACTAAAACGAAGGTTGTCACCCAAAGTGCAGTACCAACGGTTGCGAAAGCATATTGCACCGCTTGCTCGCTAGTATAGCCTTTCTCACGCCTAGCCCTTCGATACTTGCTTAAAAAGTGGACGGTATCATCAACGACGATACCCAGGACCATACCTGTTGCGGTACCTACGGATATGCCAACATTACCGTTGAAGATACCCCACAAACCAAATGCAGCACCAATAGGTATAAGGTTAGGGATTAGGCTAACCAAGCCCAGTTTGACTGACCTGAGTACGATCACCATGATGATACAAATTAGTATCAATGCATAACTTACCCCCGAAACCATACTCATAACGTTTCGCTCACCGATATGAGAGAACATGATATTCGGGCTCGCAGCATAGAACTCAGTAATATCGGTATTTGTCTCAAGCCATTCAGCAATATCCTTTTCAAGCGCTAAGGTTTTGTAGCTTGGTATATTGTTTAGTACAACAGTTAGTTTGATAGATGATTTATCTACGTTTAACTGGTTGTTGAGATCCAGCCCATAGGGGAGCGACATTTCATATAACAGTAAATATTGTGCCGCTAAATCTTGTGACTCCGGTAGCCGGAAGTATGACTCATCATCGGCATGCATATTTTTATTCAGGCGCTTGAATATCTCGGTAATCGTATCGACATGAACAACTTCTTCTCGAGCTTCAAGCCATTGGCTGAATGCCTCGACCTGTTGTAAGAATTTCGGGTTGCTTATCTCACCGGATTCTCCGGCAACTAGTGAGTATTCAATTGTATAAATGCCAGAAAGGTTTTCAGCGGTAAAGTCGGTGTCTTTTCTAAATTCTACACTTTGCTTGAAGTAACCGACAAAGTCGTCATTTATCATATTTAATGGTATAGCAGAGAAAATGGCGATTGTTACCAAGCCGGTACCGATCAAAATTTGTCTGCGTTTGTTAATGACGAAATTAGCGATTGCATCAAGGCCTTTGTGTGCTTTATCTGCTTGCTTCTTCTCTTTTACCGGTAGCACCATAACCAGTGCTGGAAGTAAAAATACTGATAGAAAGAATGCTGCAACGACGCCCATAGCTACAGTATTACCTAAATCTCTGAAGGGTGGAACTTCACTAAAGTTAAGTGTCATAAAGCCAACAACTGTTGTGATGCTGGTGATGAAAACCGGCTGGAAATTGATACGTATGGCTTCTTGCATTGCTTCGGCTTTAAGCATTCCGTGCCGCATGTTAAATAGAAAGGTCACTAGAATATGAACGCAATCGGCAACGGCCATTGTCATGATTACCGTGGGCGCTGAGGTGCTTGGACCGGTAAGCGTCCATCCTAGCCAACCGAACATTCCCATTGCGCTGGCGATAGACATTATTATGACAACCAAGGTTACGGCGGTACCGGTGAACGAACGTAAAAGCAATAATAAGGTGAAGATTATTATCACAAACATGACCGGAAACAGGTTTGCAAGGTCGTCCTGGGCTGATTCAGAAAAGGCATTGCCTAGCATCACGCTACCTGTGATATAAACATCCAGGTGGGGGTAGTCTTCTTCAAACTGGGCAATCATCACACGTGCTTGCGCTACTAGTTCGGGAATCTCCTGTTCGGTCAATTGAGGAAGTTGAACTGTGGTATTGACCGCAGTAACATGCGCTTGCTTGGAAATAAGGCGACTTTCTAGCAGCGGCTCGCTAAGCGCAATCCGTTTAATCTCGTCCAAATCGGCTTCATCTGGAAATTCAACCAGGTCGTTAACGAGCAAGTCATCTTCTTCGGCTTTTGTATATTGGAAGTTTGTGATTGAATCGACGCGTGTTGAATAAGGCAATTGCCAAGCTCTATCAGTTAGATCTTTAACTGCATTCAAGGTTGGAACGGTAAATACCTCGCCATCTTTCGGCGCTAGAACAACAAATATATTGTCTGATTTTGAATAGGTGTTTTGGAGTGTTTCAAATGCTACCAATTGTTCATTATCTTCTGAAAAGAATACTCGATAGTTTGAGCTGAACCCAATATTGCTAGCTCCGCTTGCTATAAAAAATACAATAGCTAAGGAGGCAATGATGATTAACCATCTGAACTTAATAATCTGCGCGGCAAGTCTATCGACCATAACAATGAACCTTGTAGTAAAAAGTCTTATTTTTGTGGCTGCTAACAATAGTATGTTATTGCCCCGTTGTTCTAATTTAATGCAATCAAACGCTAAATTTTGATGCTTTTATTGTAGTGCTGTTCCTATTTTGGTGTTAATAGGCTAAATTTAGAAATAATGTTCCGTATATGGAATGTATGCGGCTAACTCTAAATGCGAGAGTAAGAGAAGGGTACGAATTGATGCAAGACTTAAATGAAATGGCGATATTTGCAGTGGTTGTCGGATCGGGAAGCTTCACCAAAGCAGCGGACAAACTTAAGCTACCTAAATCTACCGTAAGCCGAAAAGTGAGTCAGCTCGAAAAGCGTATAGGTGTGCGACTTATTAATCGTACAACACGCAACTTAAAGCCGACAGAAACCGGTAAGTTGTATCATGAGCATTGCGTCAAAATGCTTGAGCAAGCTGAAGAAGCTGATCGTGTTGTTAATAATATGCAAGCTGAGCCAAGCGGTACGCTCAGGATTAGTACGCCGCTGTCTTTTGGTACACCTTTCTTCATCAGCACGATTAAACGATTTATGGAGCAGTATCCAAAAGTTAATGTCGAGATCTTCTCCGATGACAAACTGGTTGACTTACTAGAGCAGGAAATCGATGTGGCTTTTCGAATTGGCCCATTATCTGATTCTAGTCTGGTAGCACGAAATCTCGGAACCGCGCGATTGTCACTGTGTGCTTCTCCTGAGTATATTGCTAAAAACGGCATCCCTAAAACGATTCAGGCTATCGAAGATCATACCTGTGTCTCTCACCCAGCATCCGCTTGGGCTTTTCAAACGAATAACGGTATATACGAGTTTGAACCAAAGTCTCGCCTAGTGGCTAATGACATGGAAGTGCTGCGTCGAATGGTTATAGAGGGGGTTGGTGTTGGCGCTTTACCTCAGATTATTATTAGTGAAGATGTCAGGGCGGGGCGTTTGGTTACGCTACTTGAAGATGCACCATTTCAGGAAAGAACCTTTTACCTGGTTTATCCTAGCCGTAGAGAGCCACCTTCGAAGGTTATGGCCTTTACAGATTTTATTTTCTCAAGTTGTAAGCCGGTGCCACCATGGGAAACATTGAAGGAAGTATTTAATACGAATAAGAACTTGGAAAGTGTGCAAACTGCACTTGGCGAATCCTAGGTTTTATAATAGTATTTTTGGGTCAGAATTGGTTATGAGTGAGTACGGCAATGAGTGATGATGAGTTATTTGCAGAAGAAATGCAGGGAGTTACTCGTTTTGAAAGTAGCAAAATTTCTTCAAACAAAGTAGAGGAAGAAACACCAGGAAAGCGTGTTAGGCGCAAACTTGCCGTTGCCGATAAACTTACCGTAGATCCTCTAGCCTCCACCGAAGTGCCTATGCTGAAATCAAATGACATACTTGATTATAAGCGCGATGGTGTCCAGCACGGTGTGTATAAAAAACTAAGGATGGGGCGCTATGAATTAGATGCACGTTTGGACTTACATCGAATGACCGTTGAACAAGCAAGGCGCGAAGTATTCCGCTTTATTGATGAGTGCTCCAGGTACGAGCTTAGAGCAGTTATTATTTTACATGGGAAGGGAGATCGAAATCCTGACAAACTTGCCTTGTTAAAGAGCCATTTAGCGATTTGGCTTCCTCAACTAGACCAGGTAATAGCCTTTCATTCTGCTCAACCGCAGCATGGCGGCACTGGTGCAGTCTACGTAATGCTTCGCAAGGGTGACACTGCTAAACAAAATAATAGAGAGCGTCACGGACTACGTTGAGTCAACAAATCTTAATAAAGTGTAAGTGACTCTAAGTTACTTGGGTGTTAGCATCTAGACGTTAAAAAAATAATAAGATCTTACGTTCGGCGCTGGCCGTGTTTTGATCGCATTTAAAATACTTCTTGCCCTAAGAAGTATAAAAAATAATTAGCATTACTAAGTTCAACTATTTCTATAAAAACTATCTATAGCTTTGGCCAGACAAAGCTTTCTAGCTAGGAGGCAGAATGAAACTCAAGATTAATGGCGCGCCCATATCAATCGACGTCG